>USQA01000067.1 GCA_900556695.1 uncultured Clostridium sp. | reverse complement strand
TGTAATGGATAAATGGATTATTTCAAAATTAAATACATTAGTAAAAGAAGTAGATGAAAAACTAGAAAAATATGACATAACAAGTGCAGCGCTACAAATAGAAGCTTTTACAGACGAATTATCAAACTGGTATGTTCGTAGAAACAGAGAAAGATTTTGGATGACTGAATTAACAGAAGAAAAAATAGGAGCATATGTGACATTATACAAAGTATTAATAACATTAATAAAAGTAGCAGCACCATTTGTTCCATTTATGACAGATGAAATCTACCAAAACTTAGTAGTAGGATTAGATAGCAAGGCACCAGAAAGTGTACACTTATGCTTATGGCCTGAAGTAAATGAAAACGAAATTGATAAAAACCTAGAAAACGAAATGGACTTAGCATATAAAATAGTAAAACTTGGAAGAAGTGCAAGAAACTCTGCAAATATTAAAAACAGACAACCATTATCAGAAATGTTAATTTCTATTGATACATTACCACAATATTATGAAGACATAGTAAAAGAAGAATTAAATGTAAAATCAATTGAATTAGGTGCAGAAATGTCTGAATATGTAAACTTTGAAATAAAACCAAATTTACCTGTACTTGGAAAAGAATATGGAAGATTAATTCCAAAAATCAAACAAGCAATATCAGAAAAAAATCAAATGGATTTAGCAAATACAGTAAAAAACGGCGGAGTAGAATACATAGAAGTAGATGACACACAAATTGGTCTAAATTCAGAAAATCTACTTATAACAATGCAAGGAAAAGAAGGATTTGCATTTAGTGGAGAAGGAGAAATAGGTGTTGTATTAGATACACATATAACACAAGAATTAAAAGAAGAAGGATATGTGAGAGAAATCTTATCAAAAGTACAAAATATGAGAAAAGATAAAGGATTTGAAGTTCTTGATAATATAAACTTATACGTATCTGGAAATGAAACTTTAGAAAAAGTTATAAAAGAAAATGAAGAACTAATTAAACATGATACTTTAGCAGTAGACATTAAATATAATGAAACAAGAGAAAGTTATGTTGAGACAAACATTAATGGAGAAAAATTAAATATTGATGTTGAAGTTGACTAAGGGGGGGACACCCTTTAGTCATTTTTTTGACTAAGAGGATGTTCTTGTTAATTTTTCTTATGTGTTTTAATTTTTTCTTTTTTTTAAAAAAACAGTATTGACAAAAACTGGAAAACATTATATAAATATACATATTTATTCAATATTTTATATCAATAAATTTGATTCAAAGTTAAAATTCAAAGAAAAAATCAAAGTGAAAAATAAATTAAAAGGAAGTGATATCAGCCAAAAGCTACAGTATAGAATTATTTGAACAAAGATTGATTTTATATGTGGAATATGATTTAATAAAATTATTAAACAAAATAAGTATTTTACGAAAGGAGAATTATGTTTTTTTTAGATGATTTAGGAATGGATTTTCAAGAAAAAGTTGAAAAAGAAAATAGTATAAATATAGAAAATGAAGAAATAGAGAACGAATTAAATTTAAAAAGTGACAAAGAAACACGTCTTTTAGGTCAAATTACAGTTGATAGATTTGAAGGAGATATTGTTGTACTAGAAGATAGAAAAAATAATAAAATGATAAATGTAAAAAGAGAAGATTTACCAGCAAATATAAAAGAAGGAGACATATTAAAAGAAGTTGATGGAAAGTATTTTATAGATGAAGAATTAACACAAAAAACAAGTCAAAGAATCAAAAGAAAAATGGACGATTTATGGAATTAGATAAAATAGGGGGATAAAAATGGGCAAAAGAAAAAAGCGAAATAATAAGATAAAAATTATTGAAAGCATAATAGCAATTGTTATTTTAGCTTTAATTAGTATATTTGGAACAGAAAATGAAATATTAAATCAATTAAATAGAAAAGAAGAAGTCAGTTCGACTTCAACAAGTTCAAATTTAGAAGCATATTTTATTGATGTTGGGCAAGCTGACAGTATATTAATAAAAAATAATAATGAAGCTATGTTAATAGATGCAGGAAACAATGAAGATGGAGAAGATGTAGTAAAATTCATCAAAGAAAAGGGAATAAATAAATTAAATTATGTAGTAGGTACACATCCACATGAAGATCATATAGGAGGCTTAGATGATGTTATAAATAGTGATATAGAAATTGAAAATATATTAATGCCTAAAATTCAGACAAATACAAAAACATTTGAAGATGTATTAGATGCGATTTCAAACAAAGGGCTTAAAATAACAGAGCCTAAAAAAGGAGATACTTTTCAAATAGGAGAAGCAAGTTGTGAAATTATGACAGATAGTATTATAAATGAAAAAAATTTAAATTTATCATCTATTACTATCAGATTACAATTTGGAAATAATAGTATGTTATTAATGGGAGATAGTGAAGTAGAAAACGAGAAAACAAGAACTTGGCCAAAAACAGATGTATTAAAAGTAGGACATCATGGTTCTCTTACAAGTAGCTCTGAAGAATTTTTAAATGAAGTTCAACCTCAATATGCAATTATTATGGTTGGAAAGAATAATAGTTATAAATTACCAAAACAAGAGATTTTAGACAGATTAAATAAACGAAATATAAAAATTCATAGAACAGATGAAGAAGGTACAATAGAGTTAATTATGAATGGAAATGAAATTAAAATTATTAAATAATATTAAAATTTATTGTAACTTATTTCCAATTTTGATATAATGTTTTTATACTAAAAAGAAAGGAGCTGATTATGAATGTCTGAAGCTCAAATACAGACAATAAAAGACATAATAAAAATGACACCGAGATTAAATATAGAATGTTTAAATTCTATAAAAGTTTTAATGGAAAAAACAATTGATTCAGAACTTTTAAAACTTGAACCCACTGTTATATTAGAAAATATGGACATTACTGAAAAAGTAATGTATTTAGATTATTTAACAGAAGATAAAAACCTTAAAGAAGATCAGAAAAAGAATGCGGTATCTTTTGAAGAAATACTAAAGAGAGAGGGGTTGACAATTGATGAATTACAAGATAAAGATTAGACCTAAGGCTCTTAAATTTATTGAAAAACAAGATAAACCCCAAAGAATAAGAATTTATAAGGCGATTTACACCCTGCCATATGGAGATGTTAAAAAAATGGTAGGTTGTAAAGAGCAATATAGACTTCGCATACGGAAGTTATAGAATTATATATGAATTAAATCAAAGTGAATTAATTATTTTAGTAACAAAAATTAATAATCGAGGACAAATATATAAATAAAATTTAAAATAACAAATATATCTACTGTTCTTCAGCACAAACTGCATTTTCATATCTTTTCACATCATATAATCCAATTCTATACATTATACTTCTTGAATAAAAATCTATAAAATTTGATACCCCAAACATAAATAATGCAATATTTGAATTATAAAATACTAAACATACTATTATTCTTATAATTGCCCCCATTGTTGAGCCCCATAACAATATTTTCGGTTTTCCTTGTGCAATACACAAAGTTTTATATGTTTCATATGGATATAATCCAAACACACCAAATGAATAAAATATAATATATGGAAAACATTCTTCTAAAGGTAAACTTCCATGTGAAATTAATAAATATGTTATACAAAATACATAATTTAATATAATTACTATTCCAAAGCACTTTTTCTTCATTTCCATTATTGATTTATATTGTTCTTTATAAGATCCCTTAATTGGAACTTTTATCATTAGCGCTGCTTGGTATGCATTTGTTACTATTTCTAAACTAGTACAGACATGATAACAAATTGTATGCACTGAATATTTATCTGTTCCTAAATGACTTGCAATTGTTCCATATATTAGTATAAATATCCTTGATAACAATCTTTCCATTGAAGTTGGAATACCATATTTAACTACATTTTGAAATGCTTCTTTGTCTGGTAATTCAAATTTAATTTTCATATTATATGACATATATATAATTGATACTATCCAAGAAATCATTGTTGCAATAAATAACAAATTTAAGTTTTTGGTTGTTATATAAAATATAGAATCTAACAACACTAATAAAACATAAAATAATATCAATGATTTTCTATATAATTTTAGCTTATTTTTTAGTCTTACCATTTCAAATAATGCATTAGATACTCTACCACAAACTAAATATAATATATATAATTTCAAAATTCCTGATAGCATTACTTTTTGAAGTTCATTTAATTTAAATAAATTTACAAAAACATCTCCAAATAAATATACAATTATTCCTAATGTAAAACTCATAATTGCTTGAATTATTAAATATTTCGATTCATCTTTTCTAACAATTCTATATGTATATATTCCAATTTCACTTAACGATTTTAATATTAAATCTATTGAAAATAAGCTTCCACATACTACAATTGCATCAATACTTAATGCATTATTAAAAGCAGCATCAATATTATCAGCTATTCCCATAAATACAAAGCTTACAAGTAGCGATATAAATTCTTTCATTTGTTTACTCCTATTTCTTCTGCATTTTTTAATAAATTTATTATAATTGATATTCTTTTATTTCACAGTTTTTCAGTTCTTTGTTCAAAAACAATCCATTTTCTATTCCTTCAAAGTACCCATAAAATGCTTTTGAAACACCACTATGTGCAACTATTAAAACACTTTCATAATTTTTCGTTTTTAATTCATCTAAAAAATTATATACTCTATCAAAAAATAATTTTATATCTTCTGAAGTTCCATATTTTATTGTAGTATTATAATTCCAATATTCTTCTCTATTTGTTACATCTAAAGATTGTCCTGATAAACTACCTGGATTTCTTTCTTCTAATCTGTTATCAATAATCATTTTTTTCTCTTTTACATTTATGATTTTAGCTGTGTGTTTTGCTCTGACTAATGGAGAGCATATTACAATATCATAATTAATTGTTTTAATTTTTTCTCTTAATTCTTCTGCTTGTTTAATTCCTTTTTTAGTTAAGTCTTCATTTTGATTATTATATTGTTTTAATGCATTATGAGGCACTTCCCCATGTCTTACTATATATACTTTCATTTAATTTTTCTCCTAAAATGTATTATTTTTCATTTATATTCCTTATTTTATCAACAATATTATTACTAAATTTTTCTTTTCTATTTTCATCAACCAATCCATTTATTTCTTGTTGCACATTAGTAAGTTGAGTATAACAATATCCTGTTATATAGTTTGTATTTTTAATTACATTAGTTAAGCTTTCAAATCTTGCTATAAATTCGTTTTCATCCGATACTTGTTTTCCATATCCCCAACCTTTGTCTGAATTTAGCGCTATACCTCCATATTCACTCATTATAATAGGTTGCCCATTATATTTATAATTACCACTAAATAATTTACGAGTTTTATTATATGGTGTCTTATTATTTAATACTGATAATTCTTTATCATTATATTGATTATATAGTAAATCAGCTTCTTGTTTATAATCATGAATAGTTATTATATCTGATATTGTATGTTCCCATCCATCATTAGAAATTACTGGTCTAGTTTTATCAAGTGATTTAGTAATATAATATAAACTATTTGCAAAGTTTTGTTCTTCTACATTTTCTGATACTTCACGAATTCCCCATGATTCATTAATAGGTACCCATGTAATTATTGATGGGTGATTATAATTTTGCTTTACTACTTTAATCCACTCATTCATAAAATACTCTACTGATTTATTATTAAACTCATAGCAATTAGCCATTTCACTCCAAACTAATATACCATTTATGTCACAGTAATATAAAAATCTCTCATCTTCTATTTTTTGGTGTTTTCTTATTCCATTGTATCCATATTTTTTTACTATTTCAATATCTTTAATTATCGCCTCTTCACTTGGAGGAGTTAAATGTGAATCAGCCCAATAACCTTGATCTAAAATCATTTTTAAATATAATTCTTTATTGTTTAGTAATATTTTTGAGTTTTCTATAGATATTTTTCTAATTCCAAAATATGATGATACTTCATCAATTAATATATTATTCTTATATAATCTATAATTTATATCATATAAATATGGATGTTTTGGAGACCATTCTTTAATTTTATGACTTTTTTGCGAATTGCAAATATTCATATTGTATTTAAATATACTGTTTTCCAGTTTATTTCTTTCGACATTTATTATTTCATTATCATATTTAATTTCTGTTTCTATTTCATATTTTTCAATATCTTTTGAGTTAACATTTGTAGATATTTCAATATTAATACTTTTATCATCATAATTTGGTGTATTTTGAGCAGATATAATATAATTTTTAGGTACGTTTTCTATCCATATTGTTTTCCATATACCAGTTGTTTGAATATACCAACATTTAAAACTTTCATTTTTATATCTTTGTTTTCCTCTTGGTTGACTTTTAGACAAAGAGTCTTCTACCTTAATAGTAATATTATTTTCTCCATTAATTATATACTCACTAATATCAAAAGAAAATCTATGATATCCTCCTATATTTTTTCCTACATAATTTCCATTTAGCCATACTTTAGTAATAAAGTCACTCCCCTCAAAATGTACTATTGTTTTTTCATTTTTACTAGGATTTAGTTTTATATTATTAGAGTACCAAATATTTTCATGAATAGTTTCATCATTGATTCCACTCATTTTAGTTTCATATGTAAATGGAACAATTATTTCTTTTGATTCTGGAAATTTTTTAAAGTATTCTTTTGTTTCTCCAATATTATTATCATCGAAAATAAATTTCCATTTTCCATTTAAGTTTAACCATGTTTTTCTTACAAATTGTGGCCTTGGATAATTTTTAATTTTTTCCATTGTTTATATCTCCTTAATTA
>USQA01000066.1 GCA_900556695.1 uncultured Clostridium sp. | reverse complement strand
TCTTCTTTCTTTCTTTCTTTCTTTCTTTCTTTCTTTCTTTCTTTCTGCAAAACCTAAAATATTGTTATTAGATGAAGCTTTTTCTGCATTAGATTATCAAACAAGAATAATGGTAACAAATGATATTTATTCAATTCTAAAAAAAGAAAAAATAACTGCAATTATTGTAACACATGATATTTCAGAAGCTATTAGTATGTCAGATAGAGTTTTAGTTTTAACTAAAAGACCAGGGACAATAAAAGATATACACAAGATAGATTTTGAAATAAAAGATAGGTCACCAATTAATTGTAGAGAAAGTCCTAAGTTTAGTAAATATTTTAACACATTATGGAAGGAGCTTGGAGTAGATGAATAAATTAGTAATTTCTAAAGAAAGAAAGGAATATTTAAAAAAAGTAAAAAGAAAAAATAAATTGATTTTTTTAACTCAAATATCAATACTAATAATTTTTTTAGGAGTATGGGAAATATTAGCTGATATGAATATTATAGACAGTTTTATAACAAGTCAACCAAGTAGAATTTTTAATACATTAATACATCTTGGAGCAAATGATTTAGGAAAACATATAGGTGTTACTGTGTATGAAACAGTTGTAGGTTTTTTACTTGGAACTTTTATAGGAATTATTGTTGCAATTATTTTATGGTGGTCAGAATTTTTATCAAAAGTTTTAGATCCATATTTAGTTGTATTAAATAGTTTACCTAAAGTAGCATTACGGCCCAATTATTATCATATGGGTTGGTGCAGGAATGCCAGCAATTGTAACAATGGGGATTTTAATTTCTCTAATTGTTACGATATTAGAAAATTTAAATGGCTTTTTAAAGACAGATAAAGAAATTATAAAAATGGCAAAAACATTTAAGGCCACAAAATATCAAATATTGACCAAAATAGTCATACCTGCAAATTTGTCAACATTTATTAATTCACTAAAAGTAAATATCGGGTTATCTCTTGTAGGAATTATATCTGGAGAATTTTTAGTTTCTAAAGCAGGTCTTGGATATTTAATTGTATATGGTGGTCAGGTATTTAAATTGGATTTGGTAATGGCTAGTGTAATTATACTTGGAATTGTAGCAGGAATTATGTATGGAGCGATATTATTGCTTGAAAAATTTATCCTTAAATCAAATAATTTTAAATAAAGGGAGGAAAAAAAATGAAAAGTAAAAAGAAAATAACTATAGCAGTTATAGTTATAATAGTTGTAATTATAGGAATTATTATTTTTAATAATATGAAATCTAATGATAAAAGTGATTTAAAAGTAATTAAAGTAAATGAAGTTACACGTTCAGTATTCTATGCACCACAATATGTAGCTATAAACAAAGGATATTTTAAAGAAAATAAAATGGATATAGAATTAACTACAGGTCAGGGGGCAGATGCTGTAATGACAGCAGTATTATCAAATCAATGTGATATTGGATTTGCTGGACCTGAAGCATCAATTTATGTATATAATGAAGGAAAAGAAGACTATACACAAGTATTTGCACAAATGACAAAAAAAGATGGATCATTTTTAGTATCAAGAAAAGAAAACAAAAATTTTGATTGGAAAGACTTAAAAGGAAAAACTATCATTCCAGGAAGAAAGGGAGGAGTTCCATATATGACATTGGAATATGTATTAAAAAAGAATGGAATAAATCCAAAAACAGATGCAACTTTAGATGATAGCATTAAATTTGACTTGATGGCAGGTGCATTTGCAAGTGGAAATGCAGATTATGTAACATTGTTCGAACCAACAGCATCTCTTACAGAAAAAGAAGGAAAGGGTTATATTGTAGCATCAGTAGGAGAAGAAGCTGGAGAAATACCATACACAGCGTATTTTGCTAAAAAAAGTTATATATCAAGAAATGAAAAAACTATAGAAGACTTCACAAAAGCAATTTATCAAGGACAACAATGGGTAAAAAGCCACTCAAGTAAAGAAATAGCAGAAGTAATACAAAACTTCTTTCCAGGTACAGATGTTGAAATGTTAGCAACTGCAATACAAAGTTATAAAGATATTGATGCTTGGAATGATACGCCAATATTAAAAGAAGAATCATTTAATAGATTACAAGAGGTTATGACAGAAGCAGGAGAACTAAAACAAAAAGCTCCATATGATAAAATAGTGAATAACACTTATGCTGAAAAAGTAATTAAATAAATTGCCACTGGGGACGGACCTTTTTGGCCACTTTTTGCCAAAAAGGTCCGTCCCCAGTGGCAACTTTCTTACTTGTAAAATTTTATTGATAGATAAAAAATATATTGACAAGTAGAACTCATAATGTTATATTTACTTACAAGGAGGAGTAAAAAAATGGAAAATGAAATAGATTATTCGTTAATAGGTGATAGAATTAGACAAGCACGTAAAGAAAAGGGTTGGTCACAAGAAAAATTATCAGAAGAAATAGATGTAGCAACAGCATTTTTAAGTAGAGTTGAAAGAGGTCATTCTCAAATAAATTTGAAAAGGCTAGCACAAATCTCAAAGGCATTGGATGTGCCTTTAGAGAAGCTAGTTACAGGTACAGATACTTGTTCAGATAAATATTTAGATAAAGAATTATATAATATTTTAATCAATTGTACACCTGATAAACAAAAATTGATTTATAATATTGCAAAAATTGTTTCAGGGTCGGATTTTGTATAATATTGGCTTTACAAAAATCGAAAAATGGTATAAACTACATGTAAATTAATCGACAAAAGGTGAGAATAGATGTATTTAAAAAGATTAGAATTACAGGGATTTAAATCCTTTGCAGATAAAACTGTATTAGAGTTTATGCCAGGAATAACAAGTGTTATAGGTCCAAATGGATCTGGAAAAAGCAATATATCTGATAGTATAAGATGGGTGCTTGGTGAACAAAGTATGAAATCACTAAGAGGTGCTAAATCTCTAGATATAATTTTTTCAGGAACACAAAATAGAAAGTCTCTAGGTTTCGCAGAGGCTTCTTTAGTATTTGATAATCAAGATGGAGCATTGCCAATAGAATATACAGAAGTAACAGTTACAAGAAAAATATATAGAAGTGGTGAAACTGGATATTTTATAAATAAAGTACCATGTAGACTAAAAGATGTATTAGAATTATTCATGGATACTGGAATTGGAAAAGATGGATACTCTATTATTGGTCAAGGAAAGATAGATGAAATTTTAAGTAACAAATCAGAAGATAGAAGACATATATTTGAAGAAGCTGCTGGAATTGTAAAATATAGAACAAGAAAACAAGAATCAGAAAAAAAATTAGAACGTACAAAGTTGAATTTACTTAGAATTAACGATATTTTATCAGAAATTGAGACAAATTTAGAACCTTTAAAAATTCAATCTGAAAAAGCAAAAAAGTACTTGAATTTAAAGGAAGAATTAAAAAATATAGAAATAGGATTGTTTATATATAATATAGAAAAATACAAAAAAAATCTTGAAGAAATTGTTAAAGATGAAGAAATTTATACAAATCAATGTAATGAAGAAGAAGGAAGACTTGAAAGAATAAAACAATTAAAAGAAGAATTGAAAACACAAATTGATGAGATAACAACTAAAATAGAAGAAATGTCTAATATTGGTTTTGAAAGTCAAAAAGAAATAGAAATGTTAAATTCAGATATAAATGTAGCAAATACTAGAATAGCAAATAACAAAGAGAATTCAAAGAGATTTTCAAAGGAAATTGAAGAATTAAAAGAAAAGATAAAAGGTTTAGAAGAGGAAATAAAACAAAAACAAGAAAAGAAAGCAAACTTAAAACAAAATAGAGAAAAATTTGCTAAAGAATTAGAAGAAAAAGAAGAAGAACTTGCTAAAATTACTGAGAAATTATCTTCAAAAGAAATTGAAATAGAAGGATATAAACAAAAAGTAGAACAAAATACAGATAAAAAATATGAATTACAATCAGAAAATAATACTCAAGATATTAATTTTGAAAATTACGAGAAAAGACAAAGACAAATAAAAAATGAAATTTCAAATAATATTTCAGAATTAGATAGCACAAGATTAGAGAAAGAAGATATTTCTAAAGATTTTTATGATATTGAAAGTAAAAGAAATCAAATAGTAAAAACATTAGATAAAATAAATGAACAAAGAGAAGAAGCAAATATAAAAATAAAAAAATATGATGATGATATCAATCGTCTATTAAATGAATCAAGAATAAAAGAATCTAGATTAAAATTTTTAATAGAAACAGAAAAAGAGAAAGAAGGCTATATAAAAAGTGTTAAATCTTTATTAAAAGATTGTGATAATATAAGAGAACTTGGAAAAGGTATGAATGGAGTTTTAGCAAATGTAATTGAAGTTCCAGAAGAATACCAAACTGCTATTGAAATGTGCTTAGGAGCAAGCTTACAAAATATTGTCACAGAAACTGAAGATGATGCTAAAAGACTTGTTGAACATTTAAGAAAAAATAATCTAGGAAGAGCATCTTTTTTACCTATAACATCTGTAAAAGGTAGAAAAATAGATAAAATAAAGGGAAATGAAGATGGCGTAATAGGAATTGCATCAGATTTAATTAAGTTTAATAAAAAATATGAACAAATTATACTTAATTTACTAGGAAGAACAGTTATTGTTGATAATATGGAAACAGCAATTAAAGTTGCTAAAAAGAATGGATATTCATTTAGAATAATAACTTTAGAAGGAGATGTGATAAACGCATCAGGAAGTATTACAGGTGGATCTGTAGCAAAGAAGACAGTAAATATTTTGGGTAGAGGAAGAGAAATTGAAAAGTTAGAGAAAAATCTAAAAAATTTAAAAACTAAAATAGAAAAATTACAAAAAGAAAAAGAAGAATATGAAACATCAATTGAAGACACATTATTAGAGGCGACTAGCTTAGAAAAGGAATTGCAAGAAATAGATATTACATATGCAACTCAAAAACAAAAGGTAATAGCCATTGATAATAATATATCAAGGATTGAAAATAGAATAAACAAATTAAAAGATGAACAAAACAATTTAGAAGAACAGAAAAAAGAAACACAAGAAAATAAAGAAAAAATATCAAAAGAAATAAGTGATATTGTAAAAGAAACGCAAGAGCTTACAAAAATAATACAAGAATATGCAGAATTAAATAAAGATAATCAAAAATATATAGATGACTTAAATTTTGATATTACAAACTTAAAAATATCAGTTTCATCTTTTGACGAAAGTGAAACATCAATTGAAGAAATGCAAGAAAGAATTAATATAGACATTGATAATGCAGACAAGAGTATTAAAAATAAAGAAGAACAGATAGAAAAAATCAATAGTGATAATTTTAATTTAGAAAAATCAATAGAAGACACAAAAGAGAAAATAGAACGCATTAATGAAGAAGTAAAAAATAGTGGTTCTAAAATAGAAGAATTAAAACAAACAAGAATAGATAAGAATGAAAAACTAAAAAAACAAGAAGAGGAAATTACAAGTAAATTCAAAACAATTGAGGATTTAAAAGCTCAAATAGTAAAAGTAGATGTTAAAAAGACAAAATTAGAAGAAGATATCAGCAATATTGTTAACAAAATGTGGGAAGAATATGAATTAACTCCAAATAATGTAAAAGATTATAAGAAACCAGAAAATGTTTCTTTAACTCAAAAGAAAGTTAATAATTTACGTTCAGATATTAGAGAATTAGGAAGCGTTAATGTTGATTCAATAGAAGAATATAAAACATTAAAAGAAAGATATGACTTTATGTGTGAACAAAGAGTTGATTTAGAAAATACTATGAATAAATTAAGAAAAATTATATCAGATATGACTGCTACTATGAAAGAACAATTTAAGAAACAATTTGAGATGATTAATAAAAACTTTTCAGAAGTGTTTAAAGAATTATTTGGTGGAGGAAATGCATCATTAAGATTAGAAGATGAAGAAAATATTTTAGAATGTGGAATAGAAATAACAGTACAACCACCAGGAAAGAAATTACAAAATATGATGCTTTTATCAGGAGGAGAAAAGGCGTTTACAGCAATAGCTTTATTATTTGCTATATTAAAAATTAATCCAGCTCCTTTCTGTGTTTTAGATGAAATTGAAGCAGCACTTGATGATGTTAATGTATATCGTTTTGCTGAATATTTGAAGAAATTTTCAAAACAAACACAATTTTTAGTAATAACTCACAGAAAAGGAACAATGGAAGCGGCAGATACAGTTTATGGAGTTACAATGGAAGAAAACGGTATTTCTAAGTTATTATCTATGAAATTAAAGCAATAAAAAATATAGAATTAAAATGAAACTAAAAAACCAGATTATTAGGAAAAATTAATAATCTGGTTTTTTATATACGGAAATTGTTTGTTTTTTACTGTTTTTTTCTTTTGATTTTTTCCTCTTGCATTTTTATTAAATCATGTGTAAAGACATTTAACAATGTTTTATTGTAAGAATCAAGTTTTAAATATTCAGATAAAAAATCCTCATCAATTAAATCACTTAAATTATTAGAATCGTTGTTAAGCAATCCATGTAATAAGAAATCAGCATTAACATTTAAAGTCTTACAAATATTAATAAGTGTTTCTACACTACCATAAGATATACCTCGTTCAATTTGACTAACATACTCTGGAGTTAAAGACAATTTTTCTGCTAGTTCTTCTTGAGTAAGATTAGAAATAGTTCTAGCTAATCTTATCTTTTTTCCCATATATTCTTTAGAATCTTTTTTATTTGTATCAATCATAATTTACCTCCAATATAGATTTATAAAAAGTATAGCAATAGTGAGAGTAAATGAGAACGAATTAATAATAGGAAAATATGCAAACGAATAATATTAAAAGTTCATATAAATATAAAAATAACACTTAATGTTCAAGTTATTGCCATCGGGGACGGACCTTTTTGGCA
>USQA01000065.1 GCA_900556695.1 uncultured Clostridium sp. | reverse complement strand
TTAGAAGCTGTTACATTAACTAATACGCATGTATCTCCATAACGTACTAATACACTTCCATTGGCTAATCCTGCCATTTTTCCTGTTTCTACAACAAGTTTTCTACCTGCTAATTCTGTTTCATAAGTTTTAAACATATTAATCTTCCTTTCTTTTTACTTTTTAGCAAGTTTTAGATTGTAACCTCTATAATGCATTTAAGTTTTAAATAAATGTATTATACAAGCTACTTATCTAATTACTTGCTTTATTTTCAATTAGAATTTTTCTATAAAATTTGTTAAAAAGCCCGTGCTCAAACAAGCATAGGCTTTTAATGTTTTATTTTCTTAATCCTAATTTTTCAACAATTGTTCTATATCTATTAACATCTTTTTTTGCTAAGTAGTTTAATAGATTTCTTCTTTTTCCAACCATTTTTAAAAGACCTCTTCTTGAATGATTGTCTTTTTTATGGATTTTTAAATGTTCTGTTAATTCATTAATTCTTTCTGTTAAAAGAGCTACTTGTACTTCTGGTGAGCCAGTGTCATTTTCTTCTCTTTTATATGTATTAATGATTTCTTGTTTTCTTTCCTTTGTCATTTTTACACCTCCTATTTTTTTGTTTATCCTTAAACTGAGCTTTAAGTTTAGGTGTTAATCTTAATGCTAAGTAAAAGGTATGTCATTTTTGACATACCTATTTTACTATATTTTGGAATAAATTTCAAGTGTTTTGCAAAATTTGTTTCTAATATTATAATTTTTGTTTTTAAACGTTTTGATAATATGTTTTTAGTAAATTTTTATTTTTTTATAACTATCTTGTCATCTTTTACTCCAATTTTAGCTAATTTATTTTTCTGTAAGTTTCCATCTAGTATTTCTTCTGCTAGTCTATCTTCTAAAACATTTTGAATTGTTCTTCTTAAAGGTCTTGCTCCAAAATTCTTATCTATTCCTTTACTAGCAATTAATTTTTTCACTTCTGGTTCTAATTCAATTTTTATTTTTTGATCAGCTAATCTGTTAATTACTTCTTTTAACATTATATCAATAATTTTGTCTATTTCTTCATCTGTCAATTTATGGAACACAATAATTTCATCAATACGATTAATAAATTCTGGTCTTAATTCTTTTTTTAATGCTTCCATTACTTCTTTTTTAGTTTGTTCATATTCTTTATTTTCTTCTTCATTTTTATTTTCTGATTGTGCAAACCCTAATAATTTTTTATCTGTAATCAGTCTTGCTCCTATATTTGATGTCATAATAATTACTGTATTTTTAAAGTTTACTGTTCTTCCTTGAGAGTCTGTTAATCTACCATCTTCTAAGATTTGTAATAACATATTCATTACATCTGGGTGTGCTTTTTCTATTTCATCAAATAATATTACTGAATATGGCTTTCTTCTTATCTTTTCTGTTAATTGACCACCTTCATCAAATCCTACATATCCTGGAGGTGAACCTATTAATTTTGATACTGAATGTGGTTCCATATATTCTGACATATCTACTCTTATCATTGCATTTTCATCACCAAATAGACTTTCTGCTAATGCTTTTGATAATTCTGTTTTTCCTACACCTGTTGGTCCTAAAAATAAGAATGAACCAATTGGTCTTTTAGGATCTTTTAATCCTACTCTTCCTCTTCTTATTGCTTTTGAAACCGCTTCAACCGCCTCGTTTTGTCCTATAACTCTTTCGTGAAGATTCTTTTCTAGATTTTTCAATCTTTGATTTTCATCTTCTGTTATTTTTTTTGCTGGAATTCCTGTCCAACTTGCAATTACCTCAGCTATATTTTCTTCTGTTATATCTGTTATTTGTTTTGTATTTTTATTTTTCCATTTTTTCTGTTCCTTTTCATATTTTTCTTTTAGTTCTTTTTCTTTATCTCTTAAACTAGCTGCTTTTTCAAATTTTTGTGTTCTTACAGCTTCTTCTTTATTTTTCCTTGTTTCTTCAATTTCTTCTTCTAATTTTTTCAAATTTTCTGGTTCTGTATAAGTTTTTAATTTTGCACGTGATGCCGCTTCATCAATTAAATCAATTGCTTTATCTGGTAAAAATCTGTCATTTATATACCTTGTAGACATTTTTACAGCAGCATCAATTGCTTGATCTGTAATTTTTACTCCATGATGAGCTTCATATTTGTCTCTAATTCCTTTTAATATAGTAATAGTATCTTTTTCTGTTGGTTCATTTACTGTTACTGGACTAAATCTTCTTTCTAATGCTGAATCTTTTTCTATATATTTTCTATATTCATTTAATGTAGTTGCACCAACTAATTGAATTTCTCCTCTTGCTAAAAGTGGTTTTAAAATATTGGCCGCATCAATTGCACCTTCTGCTGCACCTGCACCAACAATTGTATGCATTTCATCTATAAATAAAATTACATCTCCTGCTTTTTTTACTTCTTCTAATGCTTTTTTTATTCTTTCTTCAAAGTCACCTCTATATTTAGCACCTGCAACCATACTTGAAATATCCATAGTTACAACTCTTTTATCTTTTAATATTTCCGGAACATCTCCATTTACTATTTTTTGTGCTAATCCTTCTACAACTGCTGTTTTACCAACACCTGGTTCACCAATTAAGCATGGATTATTTTTTGTTCTTCTAGATAAAATTTGTATAACTCTTTCTATTTCTTCCTTTCTTCCTACTATTGGATCCAATTTTCCTTCTCCGGCTTTTTTAGTCAAATCTTCCCCAAACTGATTTAAAGTATTTGTTTGATTATAGCTTCCTCTCTTGCCTTCTTTTCCATTGCTTTTGCTATCATTTGAAGTTAAATCTTCTCCTTCATTTATTACTTTTACTATTTCATTATATAATTTTGGTATATTAACATTTAATTCTAATAATATTCTTGTCGCAATACTATCGCCTTCTCTTAATATAGAAATTAATAAATGTTCTGTTCCTATATAATTATATCCTAGCTTTCTTGCTTCTATAAAAGCTAATTCTATTACTCTTTTAGTTCTAGGTGTAAATCCTAGTGTTTCATCAATTGTATCTCCTTGTCCAATTAATTCAATAATTTTATCTACTATATCTTGTGGAGTGATTTCTTGATTTTCTAATACTTTTGATGCTACTCCACTTCCTTCTTTTGCTAATCCGTATAATATATGTTCTGTTCCTATATAATTATGTCCTAATTCAATTGCAACTTCATTTGCAATTTCTATTGCTTTTTTAGCTCTTCCTGTAAAATTATATGTCATTTTTATCCCTCCTATCTGTTTTCTTTTAAAATCTGTTTTATCACTTCTGCTCTTTTTATATCTCTTTCAATTGCATCATATTGATTTCCTAAATATTTTTGAAGATTTGCAGGTTTAGTATATAAGTATAATTTTTGTACCTGTAAATCTGTTAATTCTTGTAATATGCCTAAATCTGTTCCTAGTTTAATATTAGACAATAATTTTCTTGTTTCTTCTAAAGATATTTTTCTACAGTTTGTTAAAATTCCATAACTTCTATATATTATATCTTGTAAATCTAATTCATCCTTTGCTAGTAATTTTCTAGCTTTTCTTTCTTGTTCTATAATTTTTTCAACTATAATTTTTAGATTTTTTATAATTTCTCTTTCAGAAATTCCTAGCGTTTGTCTATTTGATATTTGATACATATCACTAAAATCTTCTGTATTTTCTCCATAAACACCTCTAATATTAACTCCAAAATTTTTTGTTGCATCTAATATTCTTATTGTATTTTTGGTTTTTGATAATGCTGGTAAATGTACCATAACAGATGCTTTTAGTCCTGTTCCTAAATTATTAGGGCAACTTGTTAAATATCCGTATTTTGGATGAACTGCATATCCTAATGCTTCTTCAATTTTTTCATCTATTTCTATTGCTAAGTTTAGAGTATTCTCTAAATCTAGTCCACAATTAAATACTTGTATTCTTAAGTGATCTTCTTCTCCTATCATTATACAAATATTTTCTTCATCATTAATTAATATGCTACCTGTATCATTTCTTTTTAATACAAAATTTGGACTTAATAAATTTTTTTCTACCAAACTCATTTTAGTAATATCATCCATATCTTTTAATTTTAAAAATCTTAAGCCATACCCTATTTTATATAAATTGTCTTTTATAACATTTTCTAATTGCTCTATTTCTTCTTTTTCATTCAAATTAAATTTAAATCCTTTTAAATTTCTTGCAAATCTAATTCTTGTGCTAACTGCTACATCTGAATTATCGTTACTTTGTAAATACCAGTTCATTTTCTCACTTCCTCTTTACTTTTATCTTTTCTATTTTTTATCTTCTAATTTTTTTATTTCGTCTCTTATTTTAGCTGCTTCTTCATATTTTTCTTCTTTTATAGCCTTTTTCAAATCATTTTGTAATTTTTCTACTTTTGATACATCTTTGTTATTTTCTGTCTTTGAATCTTTATTATTAATCTTTTCACTAATTTTACTATCTATAATCTTTCCTGTTCTACCTACATGTTTATTGCTACCTTGTATTTTCTTTATAATAGGATCTAATCTATTTTCAAATACACTATAACAATTTTCACAGCCTAATTTTCCTGTATTTACTATATCTTCAAAGGTATATCCACAATTATCACATTTTAATTGCTTTACTTCATTAAATAATGGCATAAAGTCATTTGTTCCAAAATCTTCTAATAGTCCTCCAAAGAAACTTGAAAAATCTATAGGCATATTAAAGTCCATATTTTCTATTCCTAATTTTTTACTACATTCTTCACATAAATGTAATTCTTTTTTTCTCCCATTAATATTTTCTGAATACCTAACATTTGCTTCTCTTTTTCCACAATTATCACATAACATTTTAAATTCCTCCTTCTTATTTATATATTTAAAAGCATATTTTTAAAAATTCTAGCTCGTAATTTATCTTTTATCTCTTTATTAACATTAAGAACATTATCACTAGTAGCCACTTTTAAAAGTTTTGCTTCTTTTGCTGTAATAATATTATATGTTAGAAAGTCACTAATTAATATATCAACTTCATTAGCAGTTAGTTCATTTCCTATATTACTTATAATATGTAATATATAATCTTCTTTTGTGTTTGTTACTTTTTTTATTAATATATGACCACCGCCACCACGTTTACTTTCTACATAATAACCTTGTGATGGTTTAAATCTTGTTGATATAACATAATTTATTTGTGACGGTACACAATTAAAATGTTCTGCTAATTCATTTCTTTGTATTTCAATTTGTTCATTATCTTCATCAAATAAATCTTTTATAAATTCTTCTATTACATCTGATATTCTCATATTATCATCCTCTCTTCTTTGACTTTGACTTTCTTTGACCTTATTATATTATAAAAACAATGTTTAATTTTTTCAAGTATGTTTTTTGACCTTTTCTGACCTTTAACCGTTCTTTATTTTTGTTTTTCTTCATTTTTTTATATTTTTCTCATTTTTTTAAGTATTTTCTTTCTTTTTCGTTATATTTTGTAATTCTTCTACCCTTTCTTTTTGATGTGGTAATGATACCCATGAAAAGTATGATGAAATAAATTCACCATATTTTGTTGCATCTTCTCCTACTTCAAAATCATTATTTCTTACTTTTTTTGATTTATTTTCTTCTTTATTCATAAAAAACACATACCTCTTTTTCTTATTTATATTAAAGGTATGTGCTATTTTTTTATTTTTTATACATTATTTGCAACTTTTTCTTGATTTTCTAAATCATATACTTTTGATTCTAAATTTGATTGTGATAATTCTATTTTGTACATTTTAGAGTTGTAACTGTCATGTGCTATTTTATTGCTCTTTATTTCTTTATTTAAGTTTTGATTAATTGTATTTGTTTTTTTATCAAACCTATTACATATATAATCAATTATTTCTCTTAATTCTTTTCCTATTTCTTTGCTTTGTTCATCAAATTTATTATCCATTTTGTTTTCTAACTCTTCTGATATCTTTTTATATTGTTCATCAAATTTTCTGTCCATCTTATTTTCTAATTCTTCTGATATCTTTTTATATTGTTCAGCAAATTTTCTGTCCATCTTATTTTCTAATTCTTCTGATATCTTTTTGTATTGTTCAGCAAATTTCTTGTCCATTTTGTTTTCTAACTCTTCTGATATCTTTTTATATTGTTCATCAAATTTCTTGTCCATCTTGCTTTCTAATTCTTTTATGTTATCTTTTACATTCTGTAATTCTGTAAGAATTTGTTTTAACATTTCTTCCACATTATCACCTCCTTACTGTTTAGTATTTTAATCTTTCATGATAAAAAAAGAATAAATATTCATTAAGTAATACTCTAAGTTGTACTTTGAATTAAAACATGTATATATTATACATCATTTTTATTTTTAGTCAATATATTTTATATTTAATTTTGTATTTTTTCTATTCCATATTATATAACTCAAAAAAATGGCTATAAGTGTTGAAAAAACAAACATAAATATGTTATAATATTAATAGTTGGTATATAAAGGAGGATTTATCTTTATGTGGCAAATTTGGTTAATTATTGCTGGAATATGTTTAATAGTTGAAATCTTTACAGTTGGATTTTTAATATTTTGGTTTTCAATTGGAGCTTTAATAGCAATGCTTATTAGCTTTTTTACTACAAATGTTATTATTCAAACTACTGTATTTATTATAACTTCAACTATTTTGATTTTTGCAACAAAACCTTTTGTGAAGAAATTCTCTAAAGATGAAAATTCTATCAAAACCAATGTATATTCTATTATTGGTAAAACTGGAATTGTAACAGAAAAAATTGATCCTATTCACTCTAAAGGTCAAATAAAAGTAGATGGTGAAGTTTGGTCTGCTATTTCAGATAGTAATACCATTATACCAGAGAATTCTAAAGTAGAAATATTAGAAGTAAAAGGCGTAAAAGCTATTGTTTCACCTTTATTTGCCTTAA
>USQA01000064.1 GCA_900556695.1 uncultured Clostridium sp. | reverse complement strand
CCGTCGACCTCTAGCGTGACAGGCTAGCGTTCTAACCAACTGAACTACCGGGCCATTTAAATAATGGTGGTCGCTACAGGGCTCGAACCTGTGACCCCCTGCTTGTAAGGCAGATGCTCTCCCAGCTGAGCTAAGCGACCTTTTTTGTCCTTTCGACGAGATTTATTATACTAATTTTTTTATTACTTGTCAATACATTTTAAGATTTTTTTCATATTTTTTTGTATTATTTTTTCCATAATCTTTATAAAGCGCTATTTATCTATTATTCACTACGTTTTTTATTTATTAATTTATTGAACTCTGCTCCTAAAAACACTGTGTAAAAACAAGAATAAGTCCACATCATTATTAACATTAATGTTGTTAAACTTCCATAAGTTAAAGAAAATCCTTTAAAAATATCTAAATATTTAGAAAATATAAATGATATCACATTAAGTGTTATAGCTCCAAATATAGCTCCATATATTTGGCTTTTAAATGTTACTTTGTATTTTGGCATAAATTTATATATTAATAAGAACACAATAAATGTTGCAATTATAAATCCTAATTCAGTTACAATCATAGATAATATATTATAATTTTCTAATTTTCCAAAATAATTTAACATAACAGTTCTTAAACTGTTACCAAAAACTAATGCTGTAAGTCCTGCAACTACTAAAATAATAAATATTATTGTTTCTAAAATAGATTTTATTCTTAAATAAATATATGATGCATTTTCTTTATCATCTGTATGATATACTGTTTGTAATCCTGTAGTAAGAGCAAATAAGCCTCTTCCTGCTGACCATATTGTGAAAATTACAGAAATCGAAATTGTTCCTATAGATTTTGAATAAACTTCTTGAACCACTCCTAAAACAAGTTCGTTCATGCTTGATGGTATTATTTTTGCTATTGCATCAAATAAAGTTTGTGGTTCTAATCCTGTATATTGTATTAGTGTTATTACTAATATAATAAATGGTATAAATGACAATATTGTATAGTAAGAACATTGTGCTGAAGATTCGCTTACATGATCTTTTTTCATATTACTAAATAGTTTATCTAATATTACTTTAATTTTTTTTATTGTCTTTTTCATTATAAACTCATCACCTTTATATATCTATAAATTTCTCCCCAATTGCTAACTTCTTTTAAATTTTCATTTTCTTCTAATTTTTTCATATTTTTTTCTCTGAAATATATCGTTTTTATTCCATTTGAAGACAATTTTTTGCATACATCATATGAATCATCTATCATTACATCAATTTTTTCTTTTTTAGCTACATCTAATTTGTCTTCTTGCTTCCAATAATATTTATCAAATGAAAGCCCCTCTTTTTCAAATTTATTTGTTGCTACATCTTTCATTTCTTTTATCATTCCGCCTCTTGCTGATATTATTATTAGTTCATTTTCCTCGTTTTTAAGCATATTAATTACATCTTTTGCCCCTGGTATCAAATGAGTTTGCTTTGATAGTTTTAAAAAATATTTATTTACAAAATTCATTCTTTCTTCATCCGTCCAGTTATATTTTTTTCTTAAATAAAGTTCATTTTTGCTAACTATTCCATCTTTTTTTAATTCTATAAAATCATATAAATCGCCATAAGTGTTTAATACTCTTTGATAGTCTAATATCACTCCATCTATATCTATTCCTATTTTCATAGTCTTATTTCTCCTTTATTTTTTTGTATCTTATATATTGTTATATTGTATTATTGTAATAATAATACTAATGATTATTACATATATTATAAATTGTTTTTTATTTTTTCTAATGCAATTCTTCTTGCACTTATTTTATTTTTTTCTTCTTGTGATAATTCTGCTAAAGTTTTTCCATTTGGTAATTCAAATATCTCATCAAAACCAAATCCATTATCTCCGGGTAGGCTTTTCGGCAACAAAACCATCTATTGTACCTGTTTCGCAAATTGTAGTTTCTCCGTTTGATAATGCAATCGCAGTTGTAAAAGTTATTTTTCTTTTTTCCTTTGGAACACTTTTTAACTTCTCAATTATTGCTAAATTTCTTTCTCTATCTGTTCCGTCATGCCACCTTTTTGTTAACACACCTGGAAATCCATCTAAAAATTCTATTTCAATACCAGAATCATCTGCAATACACATTTTACCACCTATTTTCTTTGCTATGGTTTGTGCTTTTTTAATTGCATTTCCTTCAAATGTATTTTTGTCCTCTTCAACATCTATATCAATCCCTAATTCATTCATTGATATAATTTTATATTCATTTAAAATTTCTTGTGTTTCTCTTATTTTACCTTTATTTCCTGAAGCTATTATTATTTCTTTCATAAATTTACTCCTATATGTATTTCATTAATTTAAAAATTCATCTAATATTTCTATTTTATTATTATCAGAATCTATTTTACATCTAACACCTATTGGTATAATGCCATTTGCTATTTGATGACCAAAATCGTTGCATTTTATAATTGGAAACTTATATTCTTTTGTATATTCCAACAATATATCCTCCATTTGTGGAAATACATCTCCATTTTTTTTGCAAA
Source organism: uncultured Clostridium sp. (assembly GCA_900556695.1). Taxonomy (GTDB): domain Bacteria; phylum Bacillota; class Clostridia; order TANB77; family CAG-508; genus CAG-269. The sequence goes on along the minus strand of USQA01000064.1, from coordinate 4,484 downwards.
TCATAATTATAACCAACAACAATACCTTTGACTTTATCAAACATCCCATATTGTTTTAAATGTGCAAATCTTCTTTGACACTCATTTGGTGATGTTCTATAGCTTTCAATTAACAATATATTGTCTTTCATATCTGGTAAATATTCTGTTCCTAAAAGATACATCATACCTCCAAAGCATACAAATCTATAGAAATCTTCATATCTATTATGTAATTCTAAACTATTTGCTACTTCCTACTACCCCTATTGTATCACCATAATTTAATTTGTTTGCTAGCATATCAAACTTTCCTTTCTTTTTTTACTCAGTTTAATTTTCTCTACTTGATAATCCTTCAATAAAAGTATTTCTCCAAAGCTTGTTTTGCCCTTTTATTTTTCAAATTTTTCTATATCTTTTAGTATTCCCCCCATTATTGTAATAGATAATGTTAAAACAATCAAACTTATATTAAGCATTACTACACTTCCACTTATTCCTGCAAATAGTAAAATTGAATAGCTTACTATTCTTCCAAAATTTAAAATTCCTTCCCTTGTTGAAAGAAACTCTGCTTGGTCCTCTTTACTTATTATATTGCTATCTGCCATATTAAATAAACGAATTGACCTACTAAGACTTAATATTCCATTTACAAATATTTCATAACAGAAGCTATAAATTATAATTGTTATATTATTAGTATTAAACAATACTAATAATACAGATATTACAGGTATGATACTTGATATTATTAATATTTTTTTATCTGATTTATTTTTAAATATCTTTTCATATAATTTGATAGCACACATAGAAAGGATTGTTGAAATCGATGTTATAATTCCTAAATTCATATCTGTCTTAAAAGCATTAAAAATTAATATTGTAATTAATGTTCCTAAGGCTCCATCACTCATACTAAATCCTATTAAAAATTCTACTATACACATTTTCTTCACTTGCTTGTTTTTATTTATCTTTTTCCATGTTTCGCCAATGTGATATTTTTCTAATTTGTTTACATGTTTATCTGGAGTAAGTATAAATGATAAAATTATTTGTATTAATGATATTGCCAATATAATAATTGCTGTTAATTCAAAATTTGTTATTGTAATTGCCGTTCCTAATAATATAGGAAATAAAACACCTATTGAACTAACAACTAAATTTTTCTTAACTGTGTAACTAGTTCTTTCAGTATTTTCTATCTTATCTATTACAAACAAATTATATGGAAACCAGTATACACTTTGTGATATACCATATAAAATAGAAATCAACCACAAATTATCTATCACTTTTTCTTTTAATATAACAATTGACATTATATAAATAAAATTTGCTATAACTCCTATTCTAAACATACCAATTCTAAATTTGTTTTTTATAATACTTGCTACAATAAAACTACCTATTGCAAGTAACAGATATGACAATATGTAATAAATTGATAAATCTACCATACTTTCACTAGAAGTTTTTATAAAATATGCGGTTAAAAACGGACCTAAAAATATCGTCATTATTTTTTTCATTGCATCTATTGCTATTATTATGTTTGCTTCTAATTTTCTTTTTGTTTTTTCATTCATTATTATTTACCTTCTTCTATTTCTTCTATTAGTTCACTTACACTTTCTATTTTTCCTATTGCAACTTTTTTTAATTCTTCCACAGATTCTTTCATAGCATAACCTTTATAATCTTTTATCATTTCAATATCGCTATATCCATCACCAATTGTAAAAATTTCATCTTGTCCTATTTTTAATTTTTCTGATAATAATTTTATAGCCTTAGACTTATTTGTTTTTTTAGATACTATCTCTATCGAATTGCCACTAACATAATAAATATTTAAAATATTTCCATATTTTTCTTCTAGCTTTTTTTGAACTTCATTTGAATATTCTAAATCACTATATTTAACATGAACTTTAGTTAGATTTTTATGTTCAAAATCCACTCTACTTTCTAACAAACTGCAACAAAAATGTCTCTCTGCTTTTTCTATATATAAATCGTTTTTTAAATCATCTAAAATTTCATTTGGCATTATTGATTCAAAAATTATGTTATTATCTTTATCTAGTATCATTGCTCCATGATCTATAATAACATAATCATATTTGATATTATATTGTTTTTTCTTTCCCATAAAATCCTCATAACTTCTACCTGTGGCTATAATAAATATATTTCCTTTGTTTCTAAATCTATTTACTGCAATTTTATTTTTCTCTATATCTTCATCTCCAATATAAAATGTTTGATCATAATCACTAACTAAGATTTTTTTCATTTTTTATTCCAACTCTCCATATTCCTTATATATTTAGCACATAATTTTCTTTTTGATTATAAATTATCTTTTATTTCTGGGAATAAATTATATAAGTTATAACCTAATAAGCTATCAAAATATTCCTTTAGTTTATATGTTTCTTTAACATGATACTGTGTGTTTGAATAAGCTCCTTTTCTAATTATAATGTCTATTAATCTTTTATCAACAGAAAATACTCTACCACCAGGTGGACACATTAAGTCACATAAATTTATTAATTTTTCTTCTATTGTATATTCATGTTTTTTTATAAATTCTGCTATAAAAGGTTTATCTTCTGGATTTGGTACTCCTCCTGCTGTACAAACAATGTCATTATTTAAATATGAATGTGTTATACATACATTGTAATATTCTTCATCATACCCTCTATCTTTTAAATAGTTATATCCACTTATCTCATGTCCATGAACTTCTCCATTGTATTTACCAATATCATGTAAATATCCTAGTGTTATTGTTTTATCTATATCTACATTGTATCCCTTTTCATTTAATGCTTGTGCTATTTTTCCTGCACTATTACCAACACATATACAATGTTCTATCCATTTATCATCTTTAGTTTTCCCTCTATAACTTTCTAATATATTTTTTGCTTCATTACTTGTTAACTTCATACTTTGTACTCCTTTTTTATAATTTTTAAAATATTTAAATATCTACTTTTATTTCCATTATATTTCTTTGTATTTTCATTTCACACTTTTCATAAAATTTAATTGCATTTTCATTAAAATTCCAACAATTTAATTCTACAAAATTACATTTCTTAATTTTCATAACTTCTTTAAATAGAACTTTTCCTATTCCATTTTCTCTATTCTTTTCGTCAACTACTAATTCATCTATCCATAAAACATTTCTATCTTTTAAATTGATATGTTTTTTTATTTCTTTTATTTTATATATTAAAACCCCAATTATTTTCTTATTTTCTTCAACAACTAAAATGCTTTCATTATTTTCAAATCTTTCTTTTAATTCACTTTTAATTTGTTTAATACTTTTTTCTTTAAAAATATCTTTTCTCGCATCAAAGTGTATTTCAGCAACTTGCAACATTAATGAAGTTATTTGGTTTATATCATTTATATTTGACTCTCTAATTTTCATATCTTTCACCTTATTATTTTATTACATTTATTTTATAGTTAATATAATCGGATAAAAACAACAATTTTTCTATAAATAACTTACTATAATTACATTCCTCCATCTACTTTTATTACTGTACCATTAATATATTCAGCATCTTTTGATGCTAAAAAACAAATTACTTTTGCTATTTCTTCTGGCTCTGCAAATCTCTTTTTATATATTTTTTCTGTTTCTTCTTTTATTAAATCCTCTGGCAACTCTTTATTCATTTCTGTATTTACCCAACCTGGTGCTACTGTATTTACATTAATATATGGTGCAAATTGTATTGCTAAATTATATGTTAAATTTATAATTGCTGCTTTTGAAGCATCATAATCTATACTTGATGGAAAAAATGTATTGATTCCATTGGTCGATGATACATTTATTATTTTTCCATTTTTGTTTTTCATCATATTTTCACTTGCATATTTAGATACTAGAAAAGTTCCTATTGTATTTACCTCTAATGTTCTTTTCCAATCTTCTACTGTTCTATCTTCAAACTCTTTATCTATTGCTATTCCTGCATTATTTACAAGTACATCTATTTTTCCAAATTTATCTATGATCTCTTGTATCATATTTTTAACTTGTTCTTCATTTGATACATCTGCTTTAATTACCAATGTTTCTATTTTATATTCTTGTTTTAAGTAGCTTGATAATTTTTCTGCATTTTCTCTATCTGTTAAATAATTTATTACTACTTTGTACCCTCCTATTTTTGCAAACTCTATCGCTGTAGCTTTTCCAATACCTTTACTACTTCCAGTTATTAATACAACTTTTGCCATTTTTTATCCCCCATTCTAATTTCTCTTTAGTTGTAGCACTGCTACACACTCCACATGATATGAATGTCTATTATGAATAATTGTATTTTATGTGTATGTTTGTAATTGACTACTTCATAATAAACATATAACTATTAAGAATTTTTATTATGTATATATTAATCTTCTTAAAAAGCAATTAGCATAAATTTATATTATATATTTATTAT
>USQA01000063.1 GCA_900556695.1 uncultured Clostridium sp. | reverse complement strand
CAGATAAATGTAAATACATATTAAACGCAGGAATAGAATGTTTTTTAATGAAAACAAGATATAATGAGAATTATAGTTTAAATATTCCAATAGTAAATGGATGGAAAGAAATATATAGTTTAATCTGTGAAAAAAATAAATATAATGTAATTTTGGATACAGATACATATAATGAAGCTGATGATCAATTTGCATTGTCATATTTATTAAAAAGTCAAGAAATATTCAATATTGAGGCTATAACAATTGCACCTTTTAAACATTCAAAATGGCAAAAAACAGTTTCTGAGTCTATAGATGCAAGTTATAATGAAGCATGTAAAATATTTGATCTATTAGACTTAAAAGATAAATCACTTATATATAAAGGCAGCAGAGATTATTTAAAAAATGGATATAATGAAACAAATCCCGCAATTAATAAAATTATAGAAATTGCTAATAAAAATAAAAAAACATATATACTAGCAATAGGATGTTTAACAAATATTGCATTAGCACTAAAATATAATCCAGAAATTGTAGATAAGATAGAAGTTATATGGTTAGGAAGTAATTTTTTGTTTGGACCTAATAAAGATTTCAATTTTGCTCAAGATATAGAAGCAGTAAAAGTAGTTTTCGAATCCAAAGTTAGACTTACTATTCTCCCCTGCTCTCCTATAACCTCTAATCTAATGACATCAATATACGAATTAGAAAGCGAATTAAAAGGCAAAAATAAATTATGTGATTATTTATGTTATAGATTTTATAATAGATCTCATGGTCCTACAAAAAGGTGGCCATTATGGGATATTAGTGTAATTGCATATATGATAAATAAAAATTGGTTTAATACAATTGATATTAGTTGCCCTCTTATAAACAATGATAATACTTTTAAATTTACTAAAAATAGACACAATATTAAATTTGTTAATTATTTAAATGCAAACGAAATATTTAAAGACTTGTTTGAAAAATTGACAAGTGATAATATTTGATTCATTATGATACTTTTATTTGTTAAAATGTATAAAAAAGGAAGGATATAAATGAAAAATATAGAAATAATGGGATTGGTACTATTGCACTAAACCAAATAATAGAATTGGCCAAAGATCAAAATAAAGATGTTTCATTAGAAGTAATTGGAGAAAATATTGCTAGAGATTTATATGAAAGATTAGGATTTAAAACTCATTACAGAAGAATGATATTAAAAATAAATGATGATATATACGAAAATTAGGAGAAAAAATATATGTGGTTATATTGGTGTTTATTATCGACCATCATTGGTGGTTTTACATCAGTTGCTTTAAAGAAGTACTCAAATATAATACACTCTAGTATAACGATAATTTACAATGGAGGTAAATATGGCAATTGTAGAAGTTAATAATTTAGTAAAGAAATATAAAGTTATTGAAAAAGAAGATGGAATAAAAGGATATTTAAAACATTTAATAAAGCCAAAATACAAAGAATTTAATGCTGTTAATGGAATAACCTTTGATATTGAAGAAGGTGAACTAGTAGGGTATATTGGAGAAAATGGTGCAGGAAAGTCAACTACTATAAAAATGCTTACTGGCTTATTAACTCCAACCTCTGGAAATGTTATTGTAAATGGAATAGTTCCAAATGAAAAAAGAATGCAAAATAATAAAAATATAGGTGCAGTATTTGGACAAAAAACTCAGTTATGGTGGGATTTACCTGTTATTGAATCTTTTAGATTAATTAAGAAAATGTATAAAATTCCTGAAAATGAATATAGAAATAATTTAAAAAGATTTGCAGAAATATTAGATTTAAATGATTTATTAGATAAACAAGTTAAAAATTTAAGTTTGGGTCAAAAGATGAGATGTGAAATAGCAGCTACTTTTTTACATAATCCTAAAATAGTATATTTGGATGAACCAACCATAGGATTGGATGTTTTGGTTAAGGAAAATATAAGAAAGTTTATTAAAGACATAAATAAAGAAAAGAAAACCACAGTAATACTTACAACTCACGATTTGAAAGATATAGAAGATGTTTGCAATAGAATAATTTTATTGGATAAAGGTCAAATAATTTATGATGGTAGTAAGCAAAATTTTAAAGATACCTATGGAAAATATGTGGTCGCTGATCTTATAATTAATAATAAATCAAAAGAAATAAAGAAAAACATTGCTTTAAAAAATATTGAAATAATTGAAGAAAATGAAAAAAGATTAAAAATCAAATTTAGTCACGAAGAAACAACAATAGTTAAAATAATGGATGAAATATCTAAATATTGTACTATTGAAGATATACATATGAAAGAAGCAGAACTTGAAGATATATTAAAAGAAATATATAAAGGAGCACATACAAATGTTAAAAACAATGTTAGCATTGGCCAAAATGCAGTTTAAAGATTATAATATATATAAATCTAATTTCTATTTGTTTACCTTAAATAGACTTGTTGAAATTATTGTTTATATATTCGTATGGCAAGCAATATATAATCAAACAGGAAGTGCTGGTGGATTTTCTCTATCACAAATTGTAACATATTATATATTAGCAATATCATTTAGTTCAATAGCTACTTGGGGAATAAATGAAATGATGGCACATTCTATTAGAAATGGGCAAATTAATAAAGAATTATTAAATCCTATATCATATTTTAAATACTATTTTGGAATTAATTTAGGTGAAATATCTTTTGCTACAGTAATTGGAATTGCTACTTTTATAATATGTTCAATATTTTGGAAACTAGCTTTACCAAATAACTTTATGGATTTTATTTTATGTGTATTAGTAATTTTACTTGGTATTCCAATTACATTTTTTATTCAAATAATAATAGGTACAATTGGATTCTATACTAATTCAATATGGGGAATGCAAATATTAAAAAAAGCCATAATACAAATATTTTCTGGAATTATTGCACCAATCAGTTTATTCCCTTTATGGTTTCAAGAACTATCAAAATTATTACCATTTAAGGAACTAATATATACACCAATAAATATATGGTTAGGTCAAGTATCTTATAATGAAATTATATTAGTAATAATTAAACAAACATTATGGGGATTTATTCTTTATATTATAGCAAAATTATTCTTTAATCACGCAGTAAAAAAATTAACAATTAACGGAGGGTAATATGGGAAAAGTATTAGATAATATTAGTTTATATTTTTCATTTTTGAAAGCATCTTTAAAAGAAATGCTTATATATAGAATAGATTGTATTGTTGGAATTTTTTCTCAACTTGTTGTACAACTTGTAAGTTTAGTTTTTATCTTTGTAGTATTCCAACACGCTGAAAATATAGCAGGATGGAATTTTTATCAAATACTATTATTATATGGAGTTACTAGAATACCAATAGGAATATCAGGATATTGCTTTGATGGTCTTTATGATATTGGACCTAAATATATAAAAAATGGTGATTTTGATAAAATCCTTCTAAGACCTGTTCATCCTTTAATATCAGTAATTGGTATCTCAAGAGAATTTGCATCAATAGCTGATTTATTCATAGGATTTGGAATAACTATTTGGATGCTAATTAAACTGTCTATTCCAATTACCGCATTATTGATTATTAAAATAGTATTTTTTAGTGTAGTAGGAGCATTTATTGTTGGAGCGATTAATACAATATTTAGTATTTCATCATTTTGGACTTATAGATCAAATGAAATAATATGGTCATTTTATAGAATGTATACTTTCACTGAGTATCCAATAACAATATATAACAAATTTATAAGATTTTTAATTACTATAGTATTACCATTTGCATTTGTTGCGTATTATCCAACTATGGCTTATTTAGGGCTTAATATTTATATGATTTATTTGTCCCCTTTTGTTGCGATTGTATTATGGATAATTGCAATTAAATTATGGAATTTAGCTTTAAATAAATATAGGAGTACAGGAACATAATATTTATTTTTTTCGTAATTTTTAATAATCATTTATATAAAATAAAAAAGAGGATAATAAGATTTTTAATCCTATTACCTCTTTAGTCAAATTTGCTCTTGAGCATTTAATCATTCATACCCATCAATAAAACCATCTCCAGTATGGTCAACTTAGCATAATTTTTTTAATGTATACTTTATTACAATTAAACTAAATTTTATAAATCAATATAAAATGATAGTTCTTGTAAAATTATGTTAATTGTGCTATACTATTTATGATACTTCGGTATTGTAGCAAATCCCACATAACAATTTATGCTAATTAGCAAGGAGGAAATCAACATGAAAATTTATGCATGCACTATTTGTGGAAAAGAACAGGTAAAATTATGGCGCCCTTATATGGGCACAGACCTACTTATCTGTGCAACATGTGCAGAAGAACGGCAAAGCCCAATGGAGTATGATGAACATACTTGGAAAGAAAAATCTGGCCTTTATGTAGGAACTCCTACCGGAAAGAAACTTCCGCTTACCAAGTGGGAAGTCAATGAAAAAGGTAAAATTCCTTCATATTATGGACCTGGTCCAGAAGGACTACCTATGAAAATGACAGACCAACTTATAGTTAATCTTAAAGATGTCTCTAAATCATATTCATCTGGGAAAACAACTATGATTCCAGCTGTGCCTGATGAAGATGGGATTTTTTGGGGATATTCTTCTGTACCTGAAGAATGTTGTAAATGGTGGGAAAAATTACCAACAAGATAAAACTGGTAATGTCAAGAGAGTCTAAAATTCTAGACTCTTTTGATTTTTTATACTATTTCAAATTATTATAAATATCACTTAACACTTCATATACAAAATCACTCTGTTCTTTTTCTGTCATTTTCATCTAAGAATAAATTTCCTTTTATTATATCACTTGTATAAATATTTAAAATAAATATAGACAAAATATAGAAATTCTTTAGGTTTTATAGTATAATTTTAATAATATTTTAAAAAAAGTATTTTATAAAGAGGTAAGATATATAAAAAATTATTAGGGAGGAAAAAATAATGAATTTAATTTATAAGAAAATAGAAGAAAAAGATAAAGAACAATTATTTAATCTTATCGATGTTGTTTTAAAAGGATTACCTGATCAAGCACATTTTATTCCATACGAGCAATGGGAATTAGATAGTATGTTTGATGATGTAAATTATGCACCTTTGTATGGCGCTTATGATGGAGAAAAACTTGTTGGAATGGCGCAACTATATGTTTCACAAGATATGTTAGCAGATTTTAAAGAAGAATTTGGATTAACAGAATTTAAGGTTTGTGAACTAGGTGGTAATTTAGTTCTACCTGAATATAGAGGAAATGGAATTACTACTAAATTACAAACTATAGAATTACAATTAGCAAAAGATTTAGGATTTGATTATATAATTTCTATGGCTCATCCAGATAATATTGGTAGTTGCAAAACTCTTGAAAAAGTTGGATTGAAGTTTATAAAAGAAACAACTTTATCAAATGGATTTTTAAGAAAATTATATATGTTAAAATTGAAATAGTTTTATAACAATAAGACAATGCTTAGCTGGCATTGTTTTTATCATTTTTATATAAAAAATAAAAACTCAATGACCTTTTTACATTCCTTAAGTTGATTTCAAATGGCTGGAGTGTTCTTATAGGATTTATCATCAAATGCTGATAAAATATATAATTATATGTCACATCAAAAAGCATATTTACATTAACTTAAAAATAATAAGACGAGAACTATTTTTGTTCTCGCCTTATTATTTTTAACACCTTGTTGGTTTACAACTCAAATATACTACAGCTTAATAAAACCGTAACAAAAATTCCATTTCCCTTGCCACACTCCGTTAATCCTTCTCCTGTTGTAGCGGTAATACCAATATTTTTCTCACCTACAGACAACAAATTTGCAATAGCACTCCTCATTTCAGGTATCTTTGGAGTGAACTTTGGCTTTAGAGCTTCTATAGAAATTGAAACATGTTCAATTTTTATTCCATCCATCGCCTTTAAAGCCTCATTTAAATACTCTTTGCTATCTGTAATTCCTTCTTTGCACATTTTATCTGCTACTTTTCCAAGGACATTATAAGTCGTTGCTCCAGATACTGCATTAGTTAAAGCATGGAGTACAACATCTCCATCACTATTTGCCGAAAGCGAATAATCTGCTTCAAACTCTACACCACCTAGCATTAATGGCTTAGTTTTTGGACTTTCAATCCGATGACTGTCCTGTCCAATAGTAGTAAAAAATCTTCTCATCTTCTTGTTTCCTCCTTTTGATGTTATAAATTATTAAAAGAATTTCCTTTTAATAACAAGTTTATTAACTGCTATTAACCATAATATCATAATTTTTCCATATTTTCAAGTTCATTATAATAACTACTAATTATATTCATTCATCAAATAGTACACACTAACATAACATTTTATATATTTCAATACAAAAAATGAAAAAATTAATATTAATTATTAATGCAAAGAGGGGGTTTATTTAATCCCCTCTTTGTAATCAAGAGCTTTATACTTATATTGGGAGAGATCTTCCCAGAAATTCCTTCTCCAACAAAAGCATTGTACTACCATGCAAACACGCGGTAAGGTCTTCATTAGATGGAAGATTTTTTATAGCCTTTTCAAAAGCATAAATCATTGGTTCTCCTAAAATATCAGCCTTTAACTTCTCATCAGAAAGTACTTCCAAGATATTTGCCACCATATCGTACTTGCCATTCTCTGTAAATGTAAGTTCTACTGCCTCATTATACGCAATCTTACCATACCTATGCTTATCACCTTCGTCTTTGGTGATAAAAGCCTTGACTTCGTTAAATCGCGCCTTAATGTCATCTTTCATGTCATCGAATAGCGTATCTACCCCTAATTTAATTTCGGGTAACTCGAAGATGGTAATGGGAACTGCTGATGAAAAACAGGAGTATAAAATTAAGTCTAGAATTCACTAGAATGTAATTATTGTACTATATAAAATCAATATTTTCAATAGCTTAAGCAGTTTTTAGTCAATACCAATTTAACAATTTTTTAAATTTTTATTAAAAATATTG
>USQA01000062.1 GCA_900556695.1 uncultured Clostridium sp. | reverse complement strand
AGGAGTGTAGCCGTTGAAATAGGCTTCGTATATATTTTGGCCGTTTTTATTGATTGCAATGCCTGTAATGTTACTATATTCGGTTGTAATCAGATCTTCAAGAGCCTTGATTTGTTTATCCATTGTTTCCTCCGATGGGATTCGTTCGGTATAGGGTTATAGTCAGTGCTAAATTCATTATAGGAGGAAATGGGGAGAAGGGCTTGACTTTTTGTGCTCAGAGGTGTTATGAGGGGGGAATTGGAGAGTCTTTATTCTCTATATTTGGGGGTACATTTTTCTCATGCAAAATTATTATAGTTAAAATCATACTACTTTTAACACTATTTTCAACAAATATAATTTACTAATTTAAAAAAATATGCCCACATTGAAATTCATTATAAGACTGTGATGATATCAGTGTTCCATTTCCATCTATTAGCCTAACAATCAAGCTACTCTACATAAAAACACTCCTTTTTCACAAACAAATTCCGATTTGCCGTTTGTTACAATAAGTAAAGTTTACCATACCCTCTTCGCTTTATTATCATTTTATATTGAAAATACGGAGCAGTTTCCCACTCCGCATCTACGTTACTGATATACAATCTTCCTGAGTACCTAATACTATTCGAACTCCCTGAGATATTAACTTATTTGTTAATTACATAGTGTGTTTTCATGACCTTTCGTGCTTGTTTTATTCATTTTATGCCACTTATATATGGTATCGGGAGAAATAGGTATCATACGAGTATCATGCCTCGACTGATTTATTTACATGGTACTAGTAACATTTTCTAACTTCGCCTAAAAATATTTTATCAAATTCAGATAAATGGGGATTCCTCATATTTCATATCTGGTAAAACTTTATACAGCTTGTTTTCATTAAAAGTCTTTACAACTCCTAAATCATTTTTTAGTTCGTCCTTATTAATAATTCGTTCAATATAATTAATCATTTTTTCTTGATAACCAGGCTCTATAGAATTCACATATGCAATACTGCCTCTTATTTTATCATTTAGAGCATAATTTTTACTGGCTATAGAACTAAATATCAATGCTCTTATATCCCTCTTCAATTTTTTATCTACATGTATTTCTTCATTATTAATTGTTATTCCTGTTATTGATTTCTTTACGTCATTAGAAAGATAACGAGTTTTCTTTTCATTTATTTCAAAACCTTCATCTGAAACAATATTTTTCACAAAATTTTCGATACCATTTAATTTTGCCCTATCATTTGATGAAAAACTCAAATCATCAGCATAGCGAGTATATACAATGTCTTTTCTACTACATAGCCCATTTAATCTTATATCTAAATGATACAGTATTAAATTAGCAAGGTATGGTGATGTAACTGCTCCTTGTGGAAGTTCTCCGTCAAATGTACATAAACTTGTCAAAATTGTTGATACTTTTGTATTATATCCGATATTACAAAACAGCTTAAACACCTGTCCTTCTTTTATAGTTCCAAAGAAATTTTTTATATCCATCTCTAATAAAAATATGTTCTTCTTATGATATTCAGCATTTGACTTTAATCCATTATTCTTAGGCACAAAAGCCATTGCTTGTGGAGAAACATCTATTTTTTCAAGAATTTCTACCAATATCCATTTTTGAACTACTTTTAATGACAAATTAGGAACACATATTTTTCTAAATGTTCCATCTTTTTTAGGTATCTCTTTCAAAGTATAACAGTAATCTTTTTTATAGGTCAAAAAATAGAGCAATCCTTGTGTTAATGAAAGTTGCTCTGCAAGATGTGTAAACCCATTAATAATTGGTACATTTAATGTATTCAAAATAACATTATTGCTTAAATTCATATAAACCACCTCACCCTTACTCAATATGATTTTGGGTAAATCAACGGGGGAGTTTCACTGTCGTGGAAGTTCACCGTTGATTTAGCTAAGTACATGTGATTATAATTCTTTTGAGGTCGAAACAACCCCTAGTTGTTATATAATGCATATTAACAACAATTCTAAGAATGAGGTGATTTATAGTAATTACAATACATTATTTCAATACGTATTTTATCACATACTCTACCACTTGTACAGCGAGTAATCATCTTTTCCATGCTGCTATATCCTTTTTTCGTCAGTTTATATATCCCGTACCGTTGATCTGTCATTTTAATAATTTGCTTATCTTGAAATAGTAGTTTCAAAGCTGCATTAAATAAAATATTAAATTCTTTTATCTTTATATTTTCTTGCTGAGCAACACAATGAATCATATCTACAATTTCTTTTGAATTTAATGTTTTAAAACAATAAAGTAGCAATTGAATAAAATAATGCATTCCAACAATCGTACATAAACTTATTTTTCTACTGCTTATAGCTTTCATATGCTTTTCTCTTATATTTTTTAGCAAATCACGCGCAAATTTATCTTCATCCACTCCGTACTCAACAACATTTACTTTACTTTTTCTTTTTAAATATTTTATCGGACCAAGCATAATAAAACTTTTGTCCTTTATCCTCTTTTTTTCCACTGCGGCAATTACTTTATTAACTGTATATTCATTATTAGTAAAAGCACCTAATTCTACTAAGGAACCAGCACTCTCGCAAATTATTGCTATAACATGTGAATTATTCGCCAAAAACTGCTCGTAGCTTAACAAATCTGCATCTTTCGTTTTATTTAAGACTTCAATCAATAAATCCTCTGGATAAAAAACCTTTATTGGCAGTAACCAAGAATATCTTTTTTTCTCATTTTCCAGCATTATACGTATCTTATCTCTTAAAGATTTTTTTGCTTTTGTGCTTGCTCCACCACAAAGAAAAACAATTATATATTGTTCTTCAAAACTACAGAAAATATTGGTATATATTTTCTTGAGTATTTTTGCTGTATCTATCTCGATATTAGTATTTTCTTCCATTTGTCTTATTCCCATATATTATAATATTTAGCAACACTCATGTATCAAAACTTACCCAAATCTATAATTATTCCTGTCTTTATGAGAAAATAAAAATAACACTTTTCTCAATCCTTAAAAAATTCATGGTACTCTACACCGAACAACACTTGCAATGCTTTCAAGCCACTGGCCTTGATATTGCTTTTTCCAGCTTCTATATTGGTCAATGTGCTTCGTGCCATCATGTTCCCCATTAGTTGTAATAACTCCACCACTTTTTTTGCGTCATATTCTTTGACATTCGTACTGTCTGAATGATTCTTCCTAGTGGAATGTTCTGCAATATCCACTACATACTATCCCTCCAACCTTGTGACTAATTAGAAACTTTTGTATTGTGTCATTAGATGGTAACAATAGTATAAGGGGGTTCCGAAATGGAAAAACATTAGAACAACTTTATAATGGAGAATTATATCCATACTCATAATTTCAGGCAACAATAGCGGATTTCAAAGTAAATTGAGCTAAAGCCTTTAAATCTTATTCTGTATTTATTACAAAGTGCCGGAGAAATTAAAAGAAGGATTGGATGAATTGATAGATTTCTACCTCGACCTGTTACCACTTGAATTAGAACAAAATTTTATTGACAGCTTTCGTATAGGTAACCAGATGATGCTAGAAGTCTATACCACTCCTATAGATAATGAAGAAAATACATGAATAATGATAGGGGCAACCGCCATTATTCGGGGCTTCCCTTATTCCCTACCGACTTAAATCCTGTTCCAGCTTGTATACTGTTCCCTTTAAATCATTCTGTTGGTGATATAATTCATCTCTGCATTTACAAATTTCTTGAAAAGTTATAGTACTTTTAAACACTCCTCCTTTATTATTTCACAATGCATAGCTACTCAACAATGCCATACTATTTCAATCCTTTAAATCTATTTGTAACTCTTTAAAGTATACTTATTATTGATATACTCAATTATTATCTTCAATTATCTGCAGCTTTCTATTTGCTGCACTTATTAAATCTTGTATTACTTTTTTCATCATTTTACTATTTAATATCCCTATACATAAAGTTTCAAATTCTTTTGCCGTATCGCAAGTAAAAATATAACCAGATTCTTCCTTTTGTTGAATTTCATCAGCGATACCTTGCTCTAATACTACTGTTACCGGATAACCTCCTATACCATATTTTAAAAACATAATTCTATATTTAAAATTTTCAATATAATTAGAGGACAAATAAAATTCATATTTAAACTCATCTTCTCCTATTGTCCCTAATTTATCTTGTACGTCAATTCTTGTAGTTGCTGTAAGATTAGCAAAAGCTGCAGCAAATGATAGTTTGTCAAAAGAGAAGATTTCTCCGTCATATTCTCCAATATTACCTTGAACATATCCCCTTGTTATTTCAGTTAACTCACTACAAATATCGCTAACTAACTTTTCAGGTGCAATAATTTCCGTTTCTTCAAAGTTATAATCACTATTCAAATTATATTTCATATATTAATTCTCCTTTATTTCAAAAACAATAGGCAAATGATCACTGATTAATTTTGATGGATGTTTATTTTTATCAATTAAATACCCTATTTTAGTTTGAAAAATAATTTTTAATTCATTATCAATAAATTTTTCTCTAATACATGGTCTAATCATAACTTGATCATACACATTCCAAAATGAATTATCAACCTCATTACCAACATAATAAAAAGTTCCTGGTGGATAAGCAAAATCTCCTAACAAATTCCACATTGGATTATAAAACATTCTAAATCTTTCTTTCATTATAATTCTAAATTCTCTAGTTGTGTCTTCATATATCGGAATCCCGTGAAATCTGTCAGCTCCAAGGCATCCAAGTTCATATGGATTTTCATTAAAATCACCAACAATAATTGTATTTTCCAAATTCAACTTCTTCTCAAGATTCTCCACTTCTTTAACTATATTTCTTATAACAATATCTTTTTTCATTCTATCTCCATTTAGTTTACTAGGTAAATGGACGCAACATAATATATATTCTTTATTAATTATTTGCGATGAAAAATAATTATTTTGGTACCCTGGATCAACAATTTCATATTTACCATATATTATAATTCTTTCACACCCTGGAGTAAAATACTGTAAAAAATTAATACCTGATTCCTTCATCAAATTATCAAGCTCATCTATATTTGCTTCATATTCTGCCAATACTAAAACATCTATATTGTTTTCTATTATTAGACTATGTATATATCTGTTAATATTTTTGTTCTTATATGTATTCCAAAATGCTATTCTCATAAAACATCTCATCTTTCTTGTACACAGTCATTAAACAAATAAATATTTATACTATTTTCCCATTATCCCTCAAAGCAAATATCCTATCATAATCACAATTCAGTACCACCGCAATATCCCTCAACTCTTTCTCCGAAAAATTGTCACGTGACAGCTTGTTACTCAAATTGTTTCCATTGGTTCCGATCTTCCCTGCCAAATCCTTTATAGTCATATCTCTTTCCAAGAGTATTATTCTGATTTTTTTGCCATTCCCATTGTGCAATCCTCAGTTTCATATGTCTCAAATTATACACTGAAATATATGAATTTACAATAAAAAATGATGTTTCCTACATTATAGTGATGAATCCTATTGACATTATCTACTTATCCATTTTAAGATGTATCTTCACACTTGTAAGTGTTGCATACTATATTTAAATGAATTTATAGGAGATCATAATATGGCACAATATGATAACTATTCGACGATATCTAACGACAAAATGCAAAGGACACTAAATTATCCTGATTAGCTAAAAATAAAAAAGCTATCTTTTATTAATAATTTAAAATGCCACAAAATTTATCAACTAAACATTCTTTAATATATGTAGCACTCCCCACATAAAGAGCCGGAAAGTCCGCTATTTAAGCGGCTTCCCGGCTCCCTGTCCACTATTCAAATTCGGCGTGTCCTTTGTTGCTCTTAATTGTATTTGTTTAAGTATTGTACAAAAACACGCCACTTTTATTTCAATTACATCAATTATTATAGCTTACTGATTTTCTGTTGCCTAAATATTGCCACTTTTATATTGGTAAAACCTCTTTCAAGTCTTCTATCTGCATAGATAACGATAGATAACGTCCATAGTCCAATGGAACTGTCGTAGCATGTGCTATAAAATCTACTAAGTCATGAATAAAGTAATTAAAGGTATATTGATTGTCCACCATATTAAATACTGCGTCAGCACCAATTCTTCCCGGCAGGACTCTTACTATATCTTGTTTTGTATCTAAAAAAGAGATATACGCTCCATTGATAGACAAAATTTTATTTATATATTCACATTCCTTATTACACTTTTCTTTCATGTATTTTATTATACTGTATGTTTTAGCATTGAGTTCTTGACATAATAAGAATGTGAAAATTTGTTTTAAAGTATCTCCATCACTATTATACTCTATTTTTTCATCACCAAGACTGTTGCGAATTGCTGTCGCTGACAAATATTTTCTATAATTATACCCATCATCATTATACCTTTTCAACTGGTTAACCTTACTAAGTTTTTTAACCGCATCTTTAACTTCTGTCATACTCGCTACAGATTTAACCTCACCAACAGCAATAACACTTTCACAATTATAATATGTATTAGCCTGATCCTCATTAACTATAAACTTCATTGAAAAATTCTCTTCATAAAGTATAATATCGCATTGCTGAGATGTATTGCCAAAACTATCTATTACAAATCCACTCCCAACTCCAACTCCGGCTGGCAGTATATTTTTAAGTTTCATTCTAGCACTATTTTCCCGCCCACTGCCAACTGCATGAGGATGAGTTGTCATTCCAGCCTTATCAAACTCAAATACTAGCTCTTTGCCTAACATTCTTACATATTCTTGTGTACTAAATTGATTGTTCATCCTATCTCCTTAGAAATAAAGTTGGAGCAACAAAATCTATGCAAACAAAAGCAGTGTAAATACAACCGCCAATCTTAGGGATTATCTGCTATATAGAATAGATTATACATCCTTGTACTACTCAAACTCAATCGTAGCCGGCGGCTTCCCCGTACAATCATAAAGCACCCGGTTCACATGCTTCACCTCATTCACAATCCGACTGCTGACCTTCCCAATCAACCCCCACGGCAGT
>USQA01000061.1 GCA_900556695.1 uncultured Clostridium sp. | reverse complement strand
TTTTGGCAAAAAGTGGCCAAAAAGGTCCGTCCCCGATGGCAATGTCAAAAAAATTAAAAAAATTTTAAAAAATGCTTGCAAAATAAAAAAAGTTATATTACAATTTAGATGAAGTGGAGAAAAGTGGCACAAAGTGGTGACAATGTGGAGAGGGGTGAAGATTTAATTGCTAATAGGTGAATACGAGCATTCTCTAGATGCTAAAGGCAGATTGATAATGCCTGCCAAATTGAGACAAGACATGGGAGATAAGTTCATCGTAACAAAAGGGTTAGATGGATGTTTATTTGCGTTTTCACAAAATGAGTGGTTAAATTTTGAAACTAAATTAAAAACTCTTCCACTATCAGATAGAAATGCAAGAAATTTTGTTAGATTTTTCTTATCTGGTGCTACAGAGTGCGAATTAGACAAACAAGGAAGATTCTTAATTCCAAACAATTTAAGAACAGCAGCAAATTTACAAAAAGAAGCAGTTATTATAGGAGTAGGAACAAGGTTAGAAATTTGGAATAAAGATACTTGGGAAAGTTGTGATGAAAACATTTCTGCAGATGAAATTGCCGAGAATATGACAATGCTTGGTATATAACTTGCAAAAGTTTATATAAAAACACAAAAGAAAAAAATACGAAAGATAACTGTACAAAAGATAAAAAATAAAGTTACAAAAGATAAAATTACAAAAGACAATTTTACTAATGAAAATTATACAAAAGATAAATTATAAAATACTAAGGATTTTATAATAAACATAAGAAAATATTACTTAAGATATTTGAAAACCAAAGAAAAGTATATACTTTAGATGAATACAGCTGGTAGTTTTCTAAAATTGCCAGCTGTAAATGTATTATAAATTTTAGTAAATGTAATCAAATATTAGAGGTGTTAAATTGGAATTTAAACATAATCCAGTAATGTTACAAGAATGCATTGATGGTTTAAATATAAATCCAGATGGTATATATGTAGATGGTACAATGCGGAGGAGCTGGACATAGTATAGAAATTGCAAAAAGATTATCTTCAAAAGGACGTTTAATAGGAATAGACAGAGATGAAGAAGCTTTAAATGCAGCAAAATCAAGACTAAAACAATTTGATAATGTTATATTTATTCATGATAATCACGATAATATAAAAAATATATTAAAAGACTTAAATATAGAAAAAGTAGATGGGATTTTACTAGACTTAGGAGTGTCATCATATCAATTAGATGAAAGAAATAGAGGATTTAGTTATTTAGGTGAAAATGAATTGGACATGAGAATGGACAAATCTCAAGGATTAACTGCAAAAATTGTTTTAAATACATATGAAGAAGATAAACTTGCAAATATTATATATGAATATGGTGAAGAAAGATTTTCAAGAAGAATTGCTAAGAATATTTGTGAGTATAGAAAAAATAAAACCATAGAAACTACTAAGCAATTAGTTGATATTATAGAAGATTCTATACCAAAGTCAAAACAAAATAATGGGCATCCAGCTAAGAAAACATTTCAAGCAATAAGAATAGAAGTTAATAATGAAATAGAACCATTATATAACACTGTTAAAGATAGCATAGAATGTTTAAATGAAAATGGAAGATTATGCATAATAACATTCCATTCTTTAGAAGATAGAGCTGTAAAAAATGCGTATATTGATGCAAAAGGCAAATGCACATGTCCAAGCGATTTGCCATATTGTGTGTGCGGAGCAAAATCTTTAGGAAAAATTATTAATAGAAAACCAATAATAGCTACAAAAATAGAGCAAGAAGAAAATCCAAGAAGCAAAAGTGCTAAGTTAAGAATATTTGAAAAGATATAAACTTAAGAATAAATTATAAAAAATACAAAGGAGGTGAATAACTTATGGCTAGAAACATGTATGAATATTCTACAAGTCCAAGAAAATTAGAACCAGATTACAAAAGAAAAAGACAAAAAAGAAATTTAAGAGTTGTAAAAGACGTGCCAAGACAGGATGTTAAGCTTTCTAGTGCTCAAAAAGAAAGACAAGTAAAGCTAACATTAATTGTTATAGGAATATTTATATTATTGCTAACCATAAGTTATAGAAACTCTCAAATAAATGAAAAATTTACAGAAATTCAATCATTAAAAAAAGAATTATCTGCTACTCAAAAAGAAAATGAACAATTGAAAGTAAACATAGAAAATAATTTAAATTTAAATACAGTAGAAAAAATGGCTAAAGAAAAGCTAGGAATGCAAAAATTAACAAACAGGCAAACAGTTTATATTAATTTGCCTAAAAAAGATTATGTTGAACCAGCTTCAGAAAAAATTGTTAAAAATAGTAATGAAAATTGGTTTCAAAAGTTAACAAATAAATTATTTAATAAATAGAAGAATAATAGAAAATCTTCCTAATAGAATAAATTAGGAGGATTTTTTATGGCTGTTACAAAACTTTCAAGTAAAAGAAAAATGAGAAATACATTATTTATATGTTTTATTATTGTTATTTGTCTTATTGGTAGAATAGGATTTATACAATTTGTTCAAGGAGGAGAATTATCGGAGCTTGCATATCAACAACAAACATTAGATAGGGCAATTAATCCTAAAAGAGGAACAATATATGATAGTAGTGGAAAAGAAGTTTTAGCAGTAAGTAGTACTGTTGAAACAGTTACGGTAAATCCAGGTAATATTGATAAAAAAGATAAAGAAAAAGTAGCTAAAAAATTATCAGAATTATTTGAATTAGATTATGAGAAAATTCTAAAAAAAGTGAGTAAACGAAGCTCAATAGAAACTATTGTAAAAAAGGTAGATAGAGAAAAAACAGATCAACTAAGATTGTGGATGCAAGAAAATAATATAACCACAGGAATTAATATAGATGAAGATACTAAAAGGTATTATCCACATAGTAAGTTAGCTGCACAAATTATAGGCTTTTGTGGAAGTGATAATCAAGGATTAGATGGAATAGAAGCTAAATATGACACAGAATTAAAAGGAAAGCAAGGAGCTATCCAAAGGCATACAGATGCTAAAGGTGGAGAAATAGGACATGAAGGTGAGAATTATGTTGCTGCTGTTGATGGAAATGATCTTGTTTTGACAATAGACTTAACAATACAATCAATTGTAGAAAAGTATTTACAAGAAGTATGTATTGATAATAAATGTACAGATGGAGGAAATATTGTGGTAATGAACCCACAAAATGGAGATGTATTGGCTATGGCAACATATCCATCATATGATTTAAATAATCCATATGAACCTTATACAGATGAATTAAAAGAAATATGGCAATCAATGGATCAATCAGAAAAAACAAAAAATTTGCAAGCTGTATGGAGAAATAAAGCAATTGCAGATACATATGAGCCAGGTTCTGTTTTTAAATTAATAACAGCCTCTTCAGCAATAGAAGAAGGAATTGTAACAGACATAGATAAAGAAGGCGAATTTGCATGTACAGGAGGAATTGAAGTCGCAGGTGTTAGAATTAAATGTTGGAGATATTATAGACCACATGGATCAGAAAGCTTAAGACAAGGACTAATGAATTCGTGTAACCCAGTATTTATAGGATTAGGTCAAAAACTAGGAGTTCAAAAATATTATAGTTATTTAAATAAATTTAGATTATTGGACAAAACGCAAATAGATTTGCCAGGTGAAGCAAATAGCATATTTTTAGCTGAAAATAAAGCACGGACCTGTTGAATTAGCTACGATTAGTTTTGGGCAAAGATTTGAAATAACACCAATACAACTAGCAACAGCAGTATCAGCAATTGCTAACGGAGGGAATAGTGTTGTACCTAGAGTGGTAAAACAAATTATTAACAGTGAAACAAAAGAAGTTACAGATATTCCTGCAAAATATAATGGAACAGTAATATCTAAAGAAACTTCAGAAAAAGTATTAAGTATGATGGAATCTGTTGTATCTGAAGGAACTCGGAAAAAATGCAAAAGTAGCGGGGTATAGAATAGGGGGAAAAACAGGTACATCTGAAGATGGAGTTAATACTAATAAATATGTAACATCTTTTTGTGGAGTTGCTCCTATTGATAATCCACAAGTTGTAGTTTTGGTAACACTTTATAATCCAACAGGAGAAGGTGGACACCAAGGAGGAGGGGTAGCAGCACCAGTAGGAGGGCAAGTATTTAGTGAGATATTGCCATATTTAGAAGTAACACAAGGAAATACAGATGAAGTTGAACAAATAGAGCAAGTACAAGTGCCAGATATAACAGAAAAAACAATTAGTGAGGCTCAAAAAATATTAAAGGATAATTCTCTAGAAATGGTTATAGAAAATGATTCAGAGGAATTAGATAAAGACAATATAATTATAAAAGAACAAATTCCCAAAGCTGGAATTACAGTGAAT
The DNA here is from genome assembly GCA_900556695.1 of uncultured Clostridium sp. Taxonomy (GTDB): domain Bacteria; phylum Bacillota; class Clostridia; order TANB77; family CAG-508; genus CAG-269. The sequence continues at coordinate 2,787 of USQA01000061.1, read as the reverse complement.
TCTGCAAGTAAAATATATATTAAATATTAATATTAAAAGAAAAAGTCAACTTGGCAATACAAGTTGACTTTTTGTCTGAATAAGATATTTATAATATCTTATTTGTTAACGATTGTAATTACGAAATTCAATTTCAACCAAATTAGGTTGCGGATCCAAATCACCATTTCCGATTGTGTAGTAACAGATATCTGCTTTTCCCTGTGCCGAAATATCATTATTTGTACCGGGATAGTAATTATATATACCGAGCTCTTCGCAAGATATAATATAAATACAATCAGATGGAAGTCTACAAATTAAATCAACTTGGATTTGTAAACTAGTTTCGCAGTCTTTAAAGAAAATTTGCACAGGAACCCTTTGATCTGCGAATAAATCTGTTATGGAAACATCAAATGGCTTTAAATTGTTTACCATTAAAGGATTTCCGGATTCAAGATGTTTTTTTACAATCATTGCTAAATCAATTTTAGCAGACCGTATAATTTTTTGTGCCTTTTTTACTTCGTTAACATTCATTTTAAACCTCCTCAATAAACAAAGAAATTTTTAATGCGACATATAATGCTATTATAACACAGATTACATAAAAATCAAACTTTAATTCTGTAATAAAAATGTAAAGATATAATTATTGATAAATACAGTGCCGAATGATATAATTTGTGTGTATAATATGAGATGTAAAGGAAGAAAATAATATATGAAAAATAACAAAGGGATAACTATTATTGCATTAGTAGTTACAATTATAGTTTTATTAATTTTGTCATCTATATCAATATCATATGTGGTAAATAAAAATGGGATTATAGATAACGTTAACAGCAATAAAGAAAATGCAGAGATAAAGTCAATAGAGTCAAAGCTGCAAGTGGAGTCAACTTCTTTTAATATACAAAACAATGGAAAATTGAATCTTGATAAATATATGAACAAAGTAGAAAAGCTAGATGAGTGGAAAGTAACTGAAAATGATGAAGAAGATGAAATAGAAGAAAGTGTGAAAAAAAATGTAAAAGAAGTGGTAGTAAATGATAAATATGTATTTGAGATAAAATTAGACAATGAAGGTATAAAAATAGAATATCTTGGAAAAAAAGGAAAATTGGGACCTAGAGTTATATGGCATACATATAGCAATACATATGATACATTAACTTTAAATGTTGTAACAAGAAGAAATAAAGGTGGAACTATTCAATATTGGATAAAAGAGAGAGGAAGCGGAGAATATGAATTGAAATCTGATCAATTAGGTAATACATATACTTTTACAGGATTAGATATAGATAAAAAATATACTATACAAGTAATAGCAAAAAAAGATGATAAACAAAGTGCGCCGTATATAATTGATGTTGATATGGTTAAATTACCAGAATTAACAGATGAAAATACAAAATTTATAAAAACACCTGAAAGTTGGACAAATGGAAATGTAACAGTAACAGCACAAACGAAAATGACAGGATATACAATACAAACAAGCCAAGATAAAGAAAACTGGAAAAATATTGCATATCAAATAGTTGAAAAGAATGGAAAGGTTTATGCTAGATTATCAGATGGATATAATTCAGGAAAAGTATATGAAACAGATATAACAAACATAGATAAGCTAGCACCAAATGAATTTACACCAACAGCAACAAGCACAACAAAGAGTATAACAGTAATAGCAAAAAATGTAACAGATGCGGCAGCAGCAAATGGAAGTGGTTCAAGTGGAATAGCAGGATACAGATTTAGCTTAGATAATGGAAGTACATGGACAGCTTATCAAAATAAAGGAGAATACACATGGGATAAATTACAACAAACAACAAATTACACAATAAAAGTAGAAGCAAAAGATAATGCGGGAAACGTAAGACAAGAAAGTGTAAGTAAAGGAACAGGAACAGTAGAAACAGCAACAGGAGGAACATATAGTCCAACAACATGGACAAATGGAAATGTAAAAGTAACATTACCAACGAAGAGTGGATTTACAACAAGATATACAATAGATGGAACAAAACCAACAAAAGATAGTACACAATATACAGGAGAATTCATAGTAAGTAGTAATTGTACAATAACATATCTATATACAGATGGAACAAACATAGGAGGAACGGGATCATTAAGTGTAACAAATATAGATACAGCACCGCCAACAATAAATGAAGCACTAAGTGGAACAGGAACAACAAATAGTATTACATTAAGTATGTCAGTATCAGATTCACAATCGGGAGTAAAAACTATAAAGTGGTATTACAAACTATCAACAGACTCAAGTTATACGGAAGCAACAGATAATTATACAGAAACAACATCAGAAACAACATCAAAAACAACAAGAGTACATACATTTACAGGATTAACACAAGGAAAGACATATAATGCTTATGCAGTAGTATATGATGCAGTAGGAAGAGAAACAAGATCAAGTACAATAAATGTAAATACAGAAAAAGTAACAGACTTAACGTCAGCAAATGTAAAATTTACATATAATCCAAGTGGATGGACAAGTGGAAGTGTAAAAGTAACAGCAGCATTAAAAGATATGACATCAAGTTATACATTAAAAATTGTAGACAGTAATCCATTAGAAGCAAGTAAATCAACAGCATTAGGATGGGCAAATGCAAGTACAGGAATCACAGTAAGTACTAATAAAACAGTATATGCAGTGCTAGTAGATAGTGAAGGACAAACAGGAGCAGCAACAACAGGAGGTGTAACAAATATAGATACAGCACCGCCAACAATAAATGAAGCACTAAGTGGAAC
>USQA01000060.1 GCA_900556695.1 uncultured Clostridium sp. | reverse complement strand
AAAATAATTGCAAGTTTAGATATCTTATTTATTTCTTTATTTCCTTTTTGTTTTATTCTAGTTATTGCTAAAGCTAAAAATAATATTACAAAAACTTTAGCAAATTCTCCTGGTTGGAAAGAAAAAAATCCTATATTAAACCAGCTAGTAGCTCCATTTACAGGCGTTGTAAATAACACACCTATTAATAGCAAAATAAAAATTCCATATATAATAGGTGCTACTTTTGCCATTGTTTCATAATCCATTAGCATTATAATAACCATTATAACTAAACTAACAGCAAGCCATATACATTGTTTATTGAATTCATCATGTTCTGTTTCCTGAGTTGCAGAAAATAATGCAACTAGCCCTATTATACAAAGGATAATTGCAATTATTACTACACTCCACTCTATATTTTTAAATTCTCTTTTTCTCATTAAACCATCTCTTTTTCTATTCTATTTTTCTGATTTAATTTCATCTTCTGCTTTATTGTTCTCTTCGCTTTTATCATCTTCTACTTTTTTATTTTCTTCATCATTGTTTTGTTGTTCTTTATTTTCTTCTTTTACAACATCTTTTTCTTCTTTGTTTTTAACATCTTCTTTTTGATTAGATTTCTCTTCTACCTTTTTGTTTTCTTTTTTTGCTTTTTCAATTTTTTCAGTTTTTTTGTTTTCCTCATTTTTAGCACTATCTGCACTTTTTTCTACTTTTTTAGTTTCATGTTTTATATTGATTATTGGTATATTTGCATATAAAGCAGGAGCACCATTTGTGCCATCTTCATTTTCTTTATTTGTTAGTCTAACATCTATTGCTCCTTCATCTACATCTATGTATTTTTTTATTACATCTATTATTTCTTGTTTCATAAGTTCTAAGAAATCAGCTGAAACATTTGCTCTATCTTGCATTAACACTAAGTGTAATCTTTCTTTTGCTGCTTCTTTTGAATTAACTGTTGCCTTTTTTTCTTTTTTGTTTAATTTTTTAAAAAGATTCATTATGCTCTCAAACATTGTATTTATTTCCCTCCAAATTGTTTATTATTTCTTAAATAATCTTTTTAGCTTTGCAAAAAAACCGTCTTCTCTTCCTGGTATTGTTACCTCAATTTTTTCGCCTAATATCCTTTTTGCTATTTCTAAATATGCTTTTCCTGATGGTGCCTTTTTATTTTGTATTACTGGTTCTCCCTTATTTGTTTGAGTTATAATATATTCATCATCTGGAACTACTCCTATAAGATCTATTGATAGTAAATCTACTATATCATCTACATCCATCATTTCACCTTTTTTTACCATGTTAGGTCTTATTCTATTAATTACTAATTCTGGATTTCTTATTTCAGATGATTCTAAAAGTCCTATTATTCTGTCAGCATCTCTTATGGCAGAAATCTCTGCTGTTGTGACAACAATTGCACGATTTGCTCCTGCTATTGCGTTTTTGAAACCTTGTTCTATTCCTGCAGGACAATCTATAAGTATATAGTCAAATTCTTCTTTTAATTTATCAACTAATTTTCTCATTTGTTCTTCATTTACAGCGCTTTTATCTCTAGTTTGTGCGGCTGGTAGTAAATATAAATCTTTAAATCTCTTATCTTTTATTAGAGCTTGTCTTAATTTACAATTTTCTTCTACAACATCAACAATATCATATACTATCCTATTTTCTAGTCCCATAACTACATCTAAGTTTCTAAGTCCGATATCTGTGTCTATTAAAGCTACTTTTTTACCTTCTAAAGCTAAACTTGAACCCAAATTGGCTGTTGTTGTTGTCTTTCCTACTCCACCTTTTCCTGATGTTATAACTATTACTTCTCCCATAATTTTCCTCCTTAGGATTTTAAAAAGCTTATTTTTAACATCTATATGATATAACGAAAACGGCAAAAAGTCAATTGATTTTATACCAAAATAACAAAAATATTACTAAAATATTACAATTTGTTTACAAAAGTACTATTTTATCAATATTAAAAATCTAAAAAAGCAAAAGTAGCTTATTTAACTACTTCTGCTTTAATATATAAAAATTTTATTCTGTTTTTGTTGCATTTACTTTGACTCCAGAATTTAGAGAAACTACAGGACGAAGGCCCACAGCATCGGATTTATATGTGCCATATCCCACTCCGCCTCCGTAGCTCACGTTAAGCGTCCATTCTCTGCCGACAGCAGAAGGCGAAGCAAGCCAGTAACAGTAGCAATAATAATCTCCATCTGGCACACTTGTTTTGCGTGGATAATATAATGTACTATTTTTATATCCTTCTTTTTCATTTATTACACCAGAATCTATAGAATAAGTACTTGGGTTTGAACTTGTTCCTACATAATATCCATTTTCATTTGTATTATTACAATATAATTTATCACTTGGATATCTTTTATTCCAGCTATCCATCCACATTTCTATTGTACTTCCTCCTATTGCATATTCTGCCATATTTCCATTATCTTTATAATTTCTCCAGTTACTTGCATTTAATAATCTTGATACACATTTAAAATTATCTATTCCACTTTGTAATGTATATCCTGTTGCTTTAAATCTTGTTTTTATTATATCATCTACTGATTGTCTGCTAAATGGTTCTAAACCCCAATTCACTCTATATTTTTCTCCTATTTTTGTCATTCCTGTATTTGAGTTTAATTTTGTAGTTCCTTCATTTGCTACTGATAAATCCACATAGTCTCCTGTTATTAAGAATATATGCTCTCCATCTGAATAGAATATTCTCCAGTCATTTTGTCCATTTGTTGATTCGTAATTCGTTACTTTTAATCCATAATATGTTTCTGGATGGTCTGCTACCATTTGTGCCGTTATGTTGTTCATTCCTTCGTTATCATCATTTTCTGTTGCAGTTTTAGATGTCACATTTCCCTCACTATCTATTGTATATGTTTTTCCATTTGCTGTTATTGTCGTTGTTCCATCTTCACTATCTGTTCCTGTTAACCCATATTTTTTTAGTTCTTCTTTTAATAATTCTTTACTAAATTTCCCATTATTATCTCTTGCTGCTAGCACTGCAAGTTTTACTTTTTCTTCATCTTCTGCTTCTAGTGTTCTTTCTTTTGCTGTAGTTGCTTTATTTAATATTCCATTTTCTCCTGTTAGCATTGCTATACTTACTGATGCTAAAATAATTAATACAATTATAGTTATTACTAATGCTATTAATGTTATTCCTTTTTCACTTTTTTTTAATTTGATTTTGTTAAAATCTTTTTCTTTTTTCATTATCATTTTTGTCTTCCTCCCTTTATTTTTTATAATTTTTTTATTTAACTTTTTATTAAAATTTCAAGTTTAGCTTTTTATTATTAATTTTTTAATTTAAAACGCACAAAAAGATAGCAAAACTTACCTAAGTATCATTTATTAATACTAGGCTTTTGCTATCTTTTTTTATTTTATTTATTCTAATTTTCACTTTTTTATTTGTTAAAACACCTTGTGTGTGTGTGTGTGTGTGTGTGTGTGTGTGTACAGCGTCAAGGCTTATAGCATTTGTATTTTCCATTTTTCTCCTTTGTTTACTCTTGGTATTTATATATACATATGTATTATACTATATCTATCTTGATTTTTTTGCAATACATTTTCAAAATATTTTTTGCCAATTAATTATAATTATAATGTCTATTTTTAATATAAACTAACTCTAAATCCAATAATACTATTATCACTTGCTGTATTTCTGCTAAAAGCACTTGAAGAGTTTCCCGCTTCTGTATAAGTTCCTCCTCTTATAACACTTTTTTGTTCAGAATTTTCTAATGTATATTCACATAAATTTCCTGCCAAATCAAATATATTTAATTTACTGTTTCTTTTAGTTGCACCTGTTGTTAATAAGGTATATTCTCCTGTACCTGTATGTGATATACTATAATAATTATTTACATCAGTATAATTTTTCCCTGTATCATTAGAATATTTTCCTTTATATATAGTAAAATTAGAGTTTTGATAATTTCCCCAAGATGTAGAATCTGAGGTTATTTGATTTTTAGTTATTTCTCCATTTTTTTCTATAAATTTAAGTGTTAAATCCCACTGAATACCAAATAACAAGCTACTTGTTAAATCATTTGAATTCATATTTGTTGCTAATTGTTGTGCTTGAGCACATGTCACATAATTATATGGATACTTATCTGCTTTACTTCTAGGAACTCTGCTTGTATCTTCTGATGTTACTGTGGTATCAGCACCTATTTCATATTGGCTTATCCAGAATCCACCTTTTTCATATACACTTTTTAACATTTTATTTTTCAAATTAATATATTCTGTTGAATCTGATATTCCACATCCATTATACCAATTATCACTACTACTTCCATCTCTATATTCACTAGCATATTCTTGCATATCTTTTTCTATATTTTCATAATCTTTTTCAGATTGAGCTGTATCATATATTGTTTTTGGTACTTCTACCCAAACATATCTATCATCTGTATTATTATTTTTTATTACTAACCCCTTGCTTATTTCGTCTTCTCCTTTTACCTGACTTACACAAAATCCACTAGGTATTGTTATTGTTTTTCCAGTTTTATCTTTATATTTAAATTCACCATCACCTTTAGTTGACCATTTTTCGTCTAATGGAATATAAACTACACTATTATTATTTTTATAGTACCCTTTATATGCATTTACACTATTTATAAATTTTTCTGTTTCATTAGTATTAATATTAATTCCTTCTGGTACAGATGTAATTATCTCATTTACATTTGTCCATATATAAATATTGCCTTCATTATCTTTAATTTGAATCTCATTGTTCTCTGTTTTTCCTATATATGTATACCTATCTGGTACTTTTATATTATCTATATATTTTATATCTACTGCTTCTTTGTCTACTTGATCTGCTGTATAATTTGTATAATACATTTCTCCATCTGATTTTATCCCTTTTACATAAAAAATATTATGACTTGTTTCATTTATTATATAAATATCTTTTAATGTGTTTTTATCTGATGTGTTTTTTATATTTTTAAAATCTTTTCCATATGTTAAAGTCAAGTTTTCTAATGCTGATAAATCAATTATATAAAAATTTCCTTTATCTACATTTTTATCTATTAATTCAGCTGTTTCAATTTCATTTATATTTGTATATTCTCCATCTATTATAGGTAAAGTTCCATATTGATTATAATATGCAGATATTTTATCACTTAAATTTTCTATATCGTTTTGCATATTTTTTAATTTTTCAATTCCTAGGTTGTTCTTAACACTATATATAGTTACATTACTTACTATTAGTAACACTATAATAGTTACTATTAAAGTTACTAAAGTAATACCCTTTGAATTTTTTAATTTATTATTCATCTTTTGCTATCTCCTTTATCTTTAGTATTAGTTTACTATTTATTCTAATTATTTTCAATAGTTTTTTCTACTAAATAGTAAATTTTATTTCTTCTTCTATATATTAAATCTTGCTTTATATACATTGCCCAAAGGCAAACTATAATTAAAAATATTGAAATATTTTTAAGAGAATATACTAATATACTTCCTACTAATGTTAATAAAACTAGACATACAAAAGAAATACTGTTTATGTATTTTTCTGCTTTTCTCTTTCCAAATTGTATATGTAATATTCCATTAAGAATTCTTCCTCCATCTAATGGATATATAGGCAATAAATTAAATAATATAAGTAATATATTAGAATATATAATTAATAGCTTATTAAATACTCCCATTTCTATTTTCCATGTTGCTAGTATTATAATAGCATTAGTAATAGGTCCTGCTAAAGCTACTATGATTTTTTTTATTTCTAACAAATTTCCCTGTTTTATTTTTTTGTTATAATCATCATATAATATTTTAAAAGAAATACTTATCCCATATGGTTTTATTTCCATTTTTTCAGGTTTCATTCCTAAAAGTACCCCTGCTAACAAATGTCCTAATTCATGAATAATAGCAAAAAACATTATTGTTGCATAAACTTCTATTTGTCTTGTTAGTAAAAATATAATTAAAAATATAAAAATTTTTAAATCAATTTTAAATTTCATTTAGGTCTCCTTTACAATTCTAAAATAGTTTGCGGATCAATAGTTTTTTCTGATAACCTTATTTCAAAATGTAAATGTGGTCCGTGTTGAATTTCCAGTTGAACCTACTTCTGCTATTTCTTGCCCTTGTTTTACTTGATCACCTTGTTTAACATACAATTGATTACAATGAGCATAAATTATGCTTACTTCTCCAATTTGAACTTTTAAATGTTTTCCATAATCACCTTCTTCAGAAGATAACACAACTTCTCCATCAGTAGCTGATTTTATTTTTGTTCCTATATTAGCTGCAATATCTGTGCCTGTGTGATTTTTAGGCACATTACCTGTTGCTTGTTCTCTTTGTCCATATTTCGAACTTATTATTCCTTCTATTGGTTTTATAAATGTAGTTGTACTCTTTATTGTTTGAATTTCTTTGTCAGCTTCAGACATCTGATTATTTTGTTGTTCATTAGCTTCCTGATTTGTATTTTCTTCTTGTCCTACTTCTATATTTTGATCATTATTTTCTTCTGAACCTCCAATTGATTCTTCTGGGGCCATTTCGCTCTCATTTTTATTTTCATCTTTATTTATAAAACTTAAAATCTGATTTTTTACATCTTCATACATTTGTATAAAATTAGTATCATAAGAAAGAATTTCATCTGTTTTGTTTATAAAATCCTGAGAAAACGGAAAATTATTATTCTGTATAACGTAAATAATTATATATATTGACATACATACAATTATTTGAATTATCATCTTTTTTAACAATTTTACATCTTTCTTTTCATTCACATTTACTTTGGCTATAGTATTTGAAATACCATGTCTTCTTTCATATATTTCTTCTGCCCTTTTTATTTTATCTTCTACGCTCATTAGTCTTTCCATAAAAAAACACCTCTTCCTTAGTTTCTTTTAAACTATATGTTGGAAGAAAGTGTTTTATGAATTATTTAATAATTAGCATTATGAAAAAGGTATTGTTTGCAGTAGCACTGGTAATGGGATTAGGTAGTTCAGTAGCATTCGCTAACAACATGGCATCAGATGTTGAAATCGTTGCAATGGTGAACGAGTTTAAACCGATTGATATAAAGGAACT
>USQA01000059.1 GCA_900556695.1 uncultured Clostridium sp. | reverse complement strand
GATATTGGAATTGCAATGGGAAAAAATGGTACAGATGTTGCAAAAAATGCAGCAGACATAATACTTACAGACGACAATTTTGTAACAATCGTTGAAGCGGTAAAACAAGGAAGAAATATATATGATAACATCAAGAAAGCAATACATTTTTTAATTGCAACAAATATAGGAGAAATAGTAACAATCTTTATGGGGCTTGTGTTAGGATTAAAATCACCACTACTTGCAATTCAATTATTATGGATAAATCTAGTTACAGACTCATTACCAGCAATTGCATTAGGACTTGAAAAGCCTGAAAAAGACATTATGCAAAGAAAACCTGTTGATAGTAAAAAAGGAATATTTGCAGACGGCTTGTGGAATAAAATAATTGTTGAAGGCATAATGATTGGTGTGCTTACACTTGTTGCATTTAGTATAGGAAATAAATATTATGGATTAGAAGTTGGCAGAACTATGGCATTTTTATCAATAGGATTTTTGGAATTAATACATAGTTTTAATGTTAAAAATGAAAAATCAATTTTTGAAGCTGGATTATTTGAAAATAAGTACCTAGTAGGAAGTTTTGTTTTAGGAATTTTTATTCAGGCTATAGTAGTTGTTGTTCCTACTTTTGCAAAGGTTTTTGAAGTTGTTCCTTTGAATTTAACTCAATGGATTATTACAGTTGCTATTTCTATTTTACCTGTGCCAGTTATTGAATTACAAAAGAAATTAGATTTTAAGAATAAGATAGTAGAGAAGAAAGAAGAGAAAAAAAGTTTTTCTTTTGCAAAATTTTAAAAATATAGGTTTACAATAGATATGTCACAAAAAAATATGAGAAATACCAAAAATATGATAAAATGTTTTTAACCACAAAAACTTTTATTAGGAGGTATTTCTCATATGAATAGTATAACACAAGATATATTATATAAGCAATCAGTAGTTAAATATTCTTATAAATATGGAGTAACAAAGGCAGCAATAAAATTTAAAATGTATAGAAAGACAATATATAGATGGAGAGAAAAATACGACGGAACAGCGAAAAGTTTAATGAATAAATCAAGACGTCCACATTCACATCCAAGACAGCACACAGAAGAAGAAATAAAAAAGATAAAAGATTATAAATATAAAAATAAAGATACAGGATTAGTAGTATTGTGGATAAAATTAAAAAGAGCGGGATATACAAGAAGTATAACAAGTTTATATAGAGTAATGCAAAGATTAGGAATATATAACAAAGCACCAAGTAAGAAAAAAGAATATGAGCCAAAACCATATCAACAAATGACACATCCAGGAGAAAGAGTACAAATAGATGTAAAATATGTACCATTAAAGTGTTTAACAAAAGAAATAAAAGAAAGGGATGGAAGATATTATCAATACACAGCAATAGATGAATATACAAGACAGAGAGTATTATGGGCAAGCAAAGAACATAGTACATATGCATCAACAGAATTTTTAAAGGTAGTGCAGAAAAAATTAAAATATAAGATAGAATGTGTACAAACAGATAATGGATTTGAATTTACAAATAGATTAAACAGTCATGAAACAAATAAAAAGACAATGTTTGAAGAAGCGTTAAAAGAAGCAGGGATAGAGCATAAATTAATAAAACCGAAAACACCAAGACATAATGGAAAAGTAGAAAGAAGCCATAGAAAGGATCAAGAAAGATTTTATTATAATAAAGTATTTTGTAGTTTTGAGGATTTTAAGAATAGACTAAAATACTGGGAAAAAGAATATAATAATTTTCCAATGAAACCATTAAAATGGTTAAGTCCAAATGAAAAATATAAAGAATATGTAAATAGTTAAAGTTCAGAGTAGTCACATTAGGTATTTCAAAGTATATATATTTAAATAAAGTGTGACATATGTTTGACAAACCTACAGTTTTTCTTTTGCAAAATTTTAAAAATTAGTTGCAAATACCAAAAAAATATGATAAAATAGCTATGCTTAAAAGGAGTATAGCTATTTTAAGCATCTCTACTTAACTAAAAAGTTAGGTTGCAAAATCCATAGGGAGGTGAAAATAATGAACAAATACGAAAGTGTTATCATTGTTAATCCAAATGTTGATGAAGCAGGTTTAAAGGCTTTAGAAGAAAAATTTACAGGATTAATCAATGAAAATGGAAAAGTTGAATCAGTTGAAAACATGGGTAAAAAAAGATTAGCTTATGAAATCAAAAAATTCAAAGAAGCTACATATATGCTATTCAACTTTGAAGCAAAACCTGATTCAATAAAAGAACTTGAAAGAATTTACAGAATTACAGATGATATAATCAAATTTATCGTTGTAAGAAAAGAAGACTAATTAGAAAATTAGAAAAAATTAAATAAAGAAGGGGCCTTTATTTAGAGTAGAGAAAGGTGATAGAAAATGAACAAAGTAATATTAATGGGAAGACTAACAAGAGATCCAGAAGTTAGATATACACAAACAAATAACACACTAGTTGCATCTTTTAGTTTAGCAGTAAACAGAAGATTTGTAAGACAAGGTGAAGAAAGACAAGCAGATTTTATAAACATAGTTGCTTGGAGTAAATTAGGAGAATTTTGTAGTAAATACTTTAAGAAAGGTCAACAAGTAGGTATCATAGGAAGAATACAAACTAGAACTTGGGATGATGACCAAGGAACAAAACACTATATAACAGAAGTTGTTGCAGAAGAAGCATATTTTGCAGACAGCAAAAGAGATGGAGAAACAGGTGGAAATGCTTTTGAAAATGCATTTGGAGACACTGCTCCAGGAAATATGGGAAATGATTTTGAAGTAACTTCAAATGATGATCTACCATTCTAGTATAAGAGAGGGGGACAATAGAATGTCAGACAAAAAACAAAATAAAAGAAATAACAAAAATTATGATGAGGACTACAATCCAAGATTCAGAAAACAAAGAAAAAAAGTATGTGTATTATGTAGTGATAAAAACTTTGAATTAGATTATAAAAATCCTGATCAATTAAAGAAATTTATTAATGATAAAGGAAAAATCTTACCAAGAAGAACTACAGGAGCATGTGCAAAACATCAAAGAGATATTACAACAGCAGTAAAAAGAGCAAGACATATTGCTGTATTACCATATTCACAAAATTAATTAAGTTGAAAAACAAAAAATCGTTGAAATATCAACGATTTTTTTATGTTAAAAATTACTAAAATATAACTAAAAAATATTAAACTAAAAACATTTACAATTTAAAAGCCCTATGATATAATTTTATAAGTAAACAAAAGAGGTGAAAATATGAACCAAATACTTAGTGTAGAAACCAATAAAAAAGACAAAAAATATAATAAAAGTAATAATGGACCAATTGAAATTAGTAAAATCTTGAAATTCTTTTCCATAATTTTATTAATATATGGAATTTGTATGATAGGAACAGCTTCTTATTCAATGTATACAAATTCACAAAATAACTCATCATCAAAGGCAACAATATATTTAGGAGAGCCATCAGGTACAGAAATAACAATAAGAGTAGAGCATAATAAAGCACTTTCTAAATTAACATATAACTGGAATGGAAAAGAGAATCAAGAAATTAAGTGTGATGGTAAAAAGAAGATAGAAGAAAAGATAGAAGTACCAACAGGAACTAATACATTAAATATTTCAGCTATTGATGTTAATGGACAGGAAAGCAAAGCATCTAAAACGTATACTGTAGAGGGAGATATAACTATAGACTTTAGTGTTGAAGGTACTAAATTAAAAATTACTGCAAATGGAAAAAATCAACTTTCATATTTAACATATAGATGGGATGAAGAAGAAGAAACAAAAATAGATATAAATGATACTGCTACAGAACAAATAATAGATATTCCAAAAGGATTACATACTTTAACAGCTATAGCAGTAGATGTAAATAATACGACTGAAACTAAAGAACAAGAAATAAATGGAGTAACAAAACCAAAACTTGAAGTTACAACAGATGGTGGAGATAATTTTGTTATTAGAGCAACAGATGAACAAGGACTAAAAAAAGTAGAATTTATAATAAATGAAACTGAAAAATACAGATTGAATTTAGACGGAAGAACAGAATTAGATTATGCATATCCATTGCATGATGGAGAAAATAAACTTGAAGTAAGAGTTTATAATGTAAATGATGTAAGTGAAGTATCAAAAGTAGTATTTAATAAATAGAATTGACCTCCTACTGTAGTATTCTTTAGTAGGAGGTTAATTAAGTTTTTTATCATATGAGGGGAGAAAATAATACAATATGGAAGAATTTATTGAACTATTAACATATTTTATTATATACTCGTTTTTAGGATGGGTAATGGAATCAATAGTAAGAACTATAAGTGAAAAGAAATTAATAAATACAGGTTTTTTACATGGACCATTTTGCCCAATATATGGAATAGGAGCAATAATACTATTTGCTTTTTTAGATAAATTTGAAAATAATTTAATACTTTTATTTTTTGTAGCAATAATTGTTTTAACAATTTGGGAATACATTGTAGGTTGGATGCTTGAAAAACTATTTGACACAAAATATTGGGATTATTCAAAACAAAAATTTAATATTCAAGGTAGAGTATGTCTAACAAACTCAATATGTTGGGGAATATTAGGAGTATTTTTAGTAAAATATATTCATCCATTTATAAAAAATATAGTATTAAAAATTGATAATTCTATATTAAAATATATAATAATAGTAATTGCTGTACTAATGTTAATTGATGCTATTATAAGCATTGTTAAAGTAAAAAATATAAAATCAACTCTAGAAAGAGTAGAAAAATTAAACAAAGAAATAAAAGAGAAATTAAAAGAAATAAAGGGAATGAAAAAAGATACAGATACTTCAAAATCTATAGAAAATATACAAAAACTAGTAAATAAATTAAAAAGAAAAAGAAATAGAACAATCATACACTTATATAGAAATGTAAATAGATTGAAAAAAGCATTCCCAACAATTAATACAAAAGAAATAACAGAAGTCTTAAGTAAAAAAATGGATATAAAAAAATTAAAGAAAAAAGAAAAAAATAAATAAAATACTTGAATGGATAATTTGTTTTGTATATAATGAAAACAAAATAAAATTCGGAGGAAAAAAATGGTACAAGAAATATACATTATTGATGATGATGATTCTTCAATTGTAATATTTAGAGAATTATTTAAAAATGATAAAGATTATAAATTTATAGGAGTAAAAACAGAACAAATAGATATAGCTCTAAAGAATATACCTTCATTAATAGTAATAAATGAAGATGCAATAGATAGAGATGTTGTGGATTTATGTAGAAAAATAAGAAAAGACGAAGATAATACAATAACACCAGTTATAGTTGTATCATCTAAATCAAATAAAGAACATAGAGTAAGAATTTTACAAGAATCAATAGAATATTTTATAAAAAAGCCAGTTGATGAACAATATTTATATTATACAGTTAAAAATTTAAATAGATTATTATCAAGTAATAGAAGGATAAGCCCACTTACAGGCTTACCAGGAAATGTACAGATCCATGCAGAATTAAAGAAACGAATTGTAAAAAAAGAGTCATTTTCAGTATTGTATTTAGATTTAGATAATTTTAAAGCATATAATGATGTATATGGATTTTTAAAAGGTGACGAAATAATAGAATTTACAGCAGAGACAATATTAAAGTGTATTCATAATAGTGAATTTAATGATACATTTGTTGGGCATATAGGTGGAGATGACTTTGTAGCTATTATACCAGGGACAGAATGTGAAGATACTTGCCAGAGTATATTAGCATATTTTGAAAACCATGTTAATAGATATTTTACAGAAGACGATTTAGAAAAAGGTTATATAGAGGTGGCAAACAGAAAAGGAATAATGGAACAATTTCCATTAACATCATTATCAATAGGTGTGGTAGTTGCAGATCCAGGAAGATTTCATAATATTTTGGAAATTGGAGAAGTTGGTGCACAAGTAAAACATGCTGCTAAATCAGTAATGGGTAGTAGCTATGCTATTGATAGAAGAAAAAATGTAAATTAGAGGAATAATAAAAGTAAATTCCTAATATAAATATAATAAATATTTATATTAGGAGTTTTTTTATGGTAATTATTAATAAAAAAAGAATACAAATTATAATGGCATGTATTTTTATAAGTTTATTTGCATTTTCTATTCAAATGAGTCAAACTCAAAATAATACACAACGCACAAATTCTAGTAATAATTTAGTTGAAACAACGTCAACGCCTGTATCAGGAAAAACAATTGTAATAGATGCAGGACATGGAGTTCCAGATGAAGGAGCTCAAAGTAGTACAGGAACAACAGAAGCAGAAACAAATTTGAAAATATCTTTAAAAGTACAAAATTTATTAGAACAAAGTGGATGCACAGTAATATTGACGCGTTCAGATGAAAATGCAATTTATGATGTTGATAGTAATACATTAAAGCAAAAGAAAATATCAGATATAAGAAACAGAGTAAAGATTGGTAATGAAAGCAGTGCAGATATATTTGTTTCAATACATTTAAATAAAATACCTCAACAACAATATTATGGATGGCAATGTTTTTATAAAGAGGGAAATGAACAAAGTAATAAACTTGCAAAAAGCATACAAGAAAATTTGAATAAATCTATGCAAAAAGAAAATAACAGAGTAGCAATGAAAATAGATAATATTTATATTATTAAACATGTTGAAATTCCAACTTCTATAGTAGAATGTGGCTTTTTATCAAATCCAGAAGAAGAAAAACAATTGTTAGATGACAATTATCAAAATAGATTAGCATGGGGAATATATAGTGGAATTATAAACTATTTTTATGAGTAAAATAAGAAATATAAAACCAGGGAAAAATCCCTGGTTTTATGTTCGAAATAATATAAATTTTTATTTACTTCGAACTAAAGAGCCTAGCTTAAATCCAATAGGAAAGCTGTCCTTAATTGGTTTTGTAACCTTAAGATAATAAATAATTATAAAAAGATATCCAAAACCTACTAATAAAAGTGCTTTTTTCATAAGAAAGCCTCCTTATAAAAAGCGAGGGAATATACCCTAATTATCAGTTCATCTTATTATAACAAAAATATTTAAAAATTCAATATTAATAAATTAAGTTTATTACAAAATAATATGTTATATATAACAAA
>USQA01000058.1 GCA_900556695.1 uncultured Clostridium sp. | reverse complement strand
CGTAAGCCTTGGTACTGTACACACACACACACACACACACACACACCAGGTATTTTAGTAAATAAAAAAATAATAAATAGAATAAATAAAATAGAAAAAGATAGCAAAAACCTAGTATTAATAGATGATACTTAGGTGGTCTTGCTATCTTTTTGTGCGTTTTAGAATTAGTAGACTAAGTATAAAAAGTTAAAAACAATTACAATAAAAAATAAAATAAGAGATAAAAGGGAGGAATATAAAAAATGATAATAAAAAAAGAAAAAGATTTTAATAAAATCAAATTCAAAGAAAGTGAGAAAGGTATAACGCTAATAGCTTTAGTAATAACAATAATAGTACTTTTAATCTTAGCCGCAGTAAGTATAGCAATGCTAACAGGAGAAAATGGAATATTAAAAAAAGCAAGTACAGCAAAGGAAAAACATCAAATAAGTGAAGCAAAAGAAAAAATAGAATTAGCATTACAAGATTTAAGAATAGAAGAAGAGTCAAAAGGAAATAGTTTAACAAAGAAGGAGTTATCTAAATTATCAGAAAGTGAATATGAAATAAATGTAGGATCAACAGAAAGTTTTCCAGTAGAAGTAGTACAAAGTATATATAAATTTCAAATAAATGATAAATATCAAGTAGAATATTTAGGAGAAGCAACAGGAACAATAGTAACATATAAAACAAAACCAGAAGGATATACAAACCAAGACAAAGTAACAATAATATTAAAAGTAAAAAATTCAAAAGGAATAAAGGAGATTCAAACACCGAACAGTGAAAATACTATATATGGAAATGGAAAAATAGAAATTGCTACAGATTACACAGTATATAAAAATGGAACATATACATTTAAGGTAATAGACAATGAAAATAAAGAAGAAACAAAAGACATAATAATAGATAAAATAGACAAAGATGCACCAACAAGTTGTGCTATAAAAGCAGAAGTAAAAGATGGAGCAATAGAAGTAACTACAACAGCAGTAGATGCAGAAACAAGATCAGATGGAACAAGCAACAAAAGTGGACTAGGAAAATATGAATGCTATGTAAAAGGAGAGAAAAAAGGTGAAAGTACTGATGGTACATTTAAAATAGAAAATTTATCAGGTGGAACATATAGTGTATATGTAATTGCGTATGACAAAGCAGGAAACAGTAAACAATCAGATCCAGTAAATAATTTGAAAGTTTCAGTAATAATGAAAGACATAACAGCAGAGATGGTAGCAGAACATCCAGAGACATATTATGGCTTAAAAGTAACAAATTATGAATCAAAAAATGGACAAAATGATTGGAGAATATTCTATTCTGATGGAACACATATGTTTTTAATAACAGGAGATTATGTAGATTTATCAGTAGCAAATAGATTAAATTCAAATACAGGAATGACAAAGCAAGGGAGTAAATATATAGTAAATTGGAGCTCAGCACCATCAAGCTTACAAACAGTAGAAGAAACAGTAAAAACAAGATTTATGGCAACAGGATATACATTAAATAGTAGTAAAAACAATTCAAAATGTGTATCAACATTATTAAATGCAAGTAATTGGGAAAGTTATAAAGATAATAAAGGAATGGCAGAATACGCAGTAGGAGGAAGTACAATAAAAATGTGGATGGCAAGTTGGAATGAATTGTGTGATAAGAAGTATAACAAACCAAGTGATAAGTTATATTGCAATAATACAAATAGTGCTGGATATTATGTAGGAACAAGTTCAAATCCAACAAGTGTATCTATATCTTCTAGTGTAATGAAAGCAAAAGATGGGTATAATAATAGTTTATATTATCCACGTAAATCATCAGTATCAGATGGAGATAAAACTTGTAATTCTTACTATCTTGCTTCCCCTGCTTATAGCGACGCTGTTGTGCTTAATGTGCAAAGCAACGGTGGTATTAACTATAACGCCTATAGTAGCATTTATACGTGTTTGCGTCCTGTAGTTTCTCTAAATTCTGAAAGCAAAGTAAATGCAACAGAGGCAGAATAAAAAATGAAAACTAGAAAAGAGAGAACAATAAAGAATATATAGAAATGAGCCGGGCCGAGTCGGCTATCCGCCTGACTCAAAAAGTAAAAACTTTGTGACTTTGTAAAGATGTATGTAAATTTTTAGTAACTGGTAATATATAGAAATATACTACCAGTTATTTTTTGTCTTCAATGTTTTGTACTGTACTAAAATACTAGTTTGTTGAAGTTAAACTGATATTAGAGAGGTTTAGGGAGAGCTAGAGATATTTTTTCTGATCATAAAAATATAGACTTTTGCTTTTTTGTGTGATAAAATAGAAAAAGAGTAAATTGAATAGTCGCTGGTAAACATCCGAAAGGAATTACGAGAGGAAAGTCCGGGCTCCATAGAGCAAAGATGCTAGATAACGTCTAGTGAGGGTGACCTTAAGGAAAGTGCAACAGAAAATAACCGCCTAATTTTTTTTAGGTAAGGGTGAAAAGGTAAGGTAAGAGCTTACCGCCATTATGGTGACATAGTGGGTCAGTGTAAACCCCATCTGGAGCAACACCTATATTAGAAGATTAAGCCTGCTCGGCGCCTTCTTAAATTGCGTGGCTTGAGATATGTAGCAATATATATCCTAGATAAATGACTATTTTGAAAGACAGAACCCGGCTTACAGATTTGCTCTTTTTTTGTGCTTTTAAATATTAAAATTATATTACAATGCTGACATATATTTAAATATTGTGTTATAATGTAAAAAACTATATGTTAAAAAGGAGAAAAGTATGGAAATAATAGACTTTCTAGCAACTGATGGAGTTAAATTAAATGGAATATTATATAATTGCAAAGAAAAAAGCAATGAAGTTATATTAGCAGTTCATGGAATGACAAGCAATTGCTTTAAAGAAAGAGATAAAGTAATATCTGAAAATTCAAATGAAAATGGTATAGATTATTTTTGCTTTAATAATAGAGGAAGCGAACTAGCAAGATATATAAAAAAAGATATAAATGGAAAAGAAGAAAAAATAATAGCAGGTACATCTTATGAAGATGTATTAGAAGGATATGAAGATATTCTAGGTGCAATCATAAAGTTAAAAGAATTAGGATATGAAAATATATATTTACAAGGACATAGTTTAGGTTGTACTAAAATTGTATACACATATAATGAGTTAGTTGATGAAGAAGAATATGATGTGTTATCAAATATAAAAGGAGTAATATTGCTTTCCTTAATAGATATCCCAAAAGCTATAAAAGTATATTTAGGAGATAAATTTAATGAATATGTGTCATTAGCAGAAGAAAAAGAACAAGAATATAAATCATATGAATTAATGCCTAAAGATGCATTTATAAATCCAATAAGTGCAAAAACATTTTTAAGATATGTAAGAGATAATAAAGATATAGATTTTGCAGGTTATGGAAAAGACAATGAATTAGAAAAGTTAAACAATATAAAAGTTCCATTAATGATGAGATGGGGAAATCAAAATGAAATGATTTTGCAAAGTGCAGATGAATTAGTTAATATAGTTACTAACATAATTGAAAACAAAAATAAAGATATTGACTATATTGATGGAGCAAATCACCAATACAATGGGAAAGAAAAAGAATTAGCAGAACAAATAATTGAATTTATAAAATCTAACAAATAAACTAATAAAAGGAGAAACAAAAAATGTCAAATATAATCGATTATATAAATTGGAGAGGAGACTTAGACATAAAAATAGATGGCTTTAATGAGATTGATAACCTTATTTTGGCTCGTTTATCTTACTTCCCTTTTGATGGGTTAATAGAAGAAAAAGAAGAAGTTACTATTGAAGAAAGCTATAAAAGATATAAAAAAATAGGTACTACAGGAAGAATTTTACAAGAAGAAGATATAGATTTATTTCCTTTACTTGCTGAAAGCAAGAGATTTGGAAAAATAAAGCTTTCAAAATATGTTAATAAATTAGATGTTGAAAGTGAAAAACAATTTTCTGCAATCACAATTATTTTGCCAGATGATACAATATATGTAGCTTATAGAGGAACAGATAACACAATTGTAGGATGGAAAGAAGACTTTAATATGAGTTTTAGTGAATTAGTTCCTTCTCAAACAGATGCAGCAATTTATTTGGATGAAGTATCTAAAAGCTATAAATGCAAAATACGAGTAGGAGGACATTCAAAAGGAGGAAATTTAGCAATTTATGCAGCAACATTCTGTAATCCTAAAATACAAGATAGAATTATAAGTGTTTATAATAATGATGGACCAGGATTTTGCGATAAAGTAGTAAATTCAAAACAATATGAAGCAATATTAAGCAGAGTACATACATATATACCACAAACATCTATTATTGGAAGATTATTAAATCATAAAGAAGAAACAAATATTTTAAAAAGTACACAAACAGGAATTATGCAACATGATTTATATTCTTGGCAATTAGTAGGTAAAAAATTCACAAGAGATGAGTTAACAAATTCTAGTGAATTCATTGATCAAACAATTACTAATTGGTTGAAAGAGGTTAAACCAGAACAAAGAGAAAAATTTGTTGATATATTTTTTGAAATATTAAATACAACAGAAGTAAAAACATTATCAGAATTTAGTAGTAAGAAGTTTACTAATGCAATAACTATGTTAAAAACATATAAAAACATAGATGAAGAAAGCAAAGAAATAATGATGAGAACATTAAATGAATTTTTAAAAATAGCAAAAAATAATATAAAAATAGGAAACATATTTAAAAATTCACAAGAAGATTAAAATTAGGAGAAATACGAATGAATAAAGAAATAGTAAATGCAAGAAAACAGAATATGAAAATATATTCTTTATATAGGACAATATCGTTAGATTTAATATTTTATTATGCAATAGAATTTTTATTTTTAACTCAAGTTAAAGGAATAACACCTTCACAAACTGTTTTGTCTACATCCTTTTATGCTATATTTATGATTATATTACAAATACCTGCTAGTGTAATTATAGATAAATTAGGAACAAAAAAATGCACTGTATTTGCCAATGTTTTTAATACACTTTTTATAATATTAATTATGACTTGTGGGAGTATGTATCAACTTATTTTTGCACAATTTATTAGTGCACTATGTTTTTCATTAAAAGATATATCAGATGGAGCATTACTTAATTATTCAATTCCTGAAACAAAGAAAAAAGGAGATATATTTTCAAGGATAGAGGGAAAAGGATTTCAAAATTACTTTTTTGTAAATTCTATTACAGCGGTAATATCAGGTTTTTTATATGTGATTAACCCTTATATTCCAATAACATTAACATTAATATTTACTATATTTTCTGTAATTTTATCTTTAGGCTTTAAGGATATAGAAAAAACGAAGAAACAACAGAAAAAAGAAGAAAATAAAGTAAAAAGACATTACATAAAAGAATTGCAAGAAGGAATGAAATTTATTATAAAATCTCAAAGGCTAAGGAGCTTATTTGTATATGCCGGAGTCTCTTGGGGAGTTTTCTGTTTACTTTCAACTTATAGAAGTAGTGTTTTAGTTGATATAGGAACACCTACACAAATTATTACTGCAATTGCTGCGATAGTAGGAATTGCATCATCACTAGGATCTAAAAATCAATTATATTTTAACAGGAAATTTAAAAACAAATCATTAACAATAATATTAATATCTACAACAGTTTCTACATTAATAGGAGGAATAATAGTACTACTAAAAGTTCCTTATTTAATAACTTTAATTGTTTTAACAATTACATTTATAGTAATAAATTTAGATAAAGGAATGAGTTTAGTATTAGTATCAAGGTATTTAGGAAACTTTTCTAGTGAAAAAATATTAACACAAATATATGCTGCTAATGCTATGGTAAAAAACTTATTAAGAGCAATTATTGGATTTTTAGGATCTTATTTGCTAGATATTACAAATACAGCAAATTCAATGGTAATAGTAGGATTGTTTTTATTAGTTGTATCTATAAGCTTGATAGGATATATGAAAACAAGATTAGGATTGAAACCAGAAGAATACGGAGAAGATGAAATATATAATAAAGATGAAGTATATAAAGAAAAAACAAAGGTGTAATTTATTACATCTTTTTTATATTGTATTTATATTATAGGAAAGTGCAATTTTGAATTAATAACTAATTTTGAACTTCTAACTAATAGTAGATTAATATTTTTCATTAAAACTTTCGAGGTTTTACGGGCTATCCGTATGCTAGTGCTACTCAAGCTTTTAATTCAAAATATTAATCTACTATTAGTCTACTATCAGTTAGAATGCAATTATTAGTTAGAATACAAGGAAACTGTACTTTTTTATAAAAATATATAGACTTTTTTAAACATTTTATGTATAATAAAACAAAGTTAAATTTTGGGGAGGTTAACTACAATGTATGAGAGAAGTGCCATAGTCCTAGAAAGGTATTTTGATAAACTATTTGGTTTTAACAAAGAAAACAATTTAAAAGATAGTTTTTTAAATTTCAAAGATTTAATAGAAGAAATAAAAGAATATAAATCTATGGTTACTGAAGAAGAAAAAGTTCTTAGAAAGTTTGATGATATAGCTAAAGAGATAAGAGCAATACAAAAATTGCAAGAAAAATTATCCCTATCAAATCAAAAACTAGAAGACGAAAGAAATAAAGTTTTTAATGCAATAGATGACAATCCTAATACAGTACAAACAAAGCTAGAAAAAATAGAGGATATAGTTCAAGAAAATAATGAACAATTAAAAAGATTAAGAGAAGATTACATAAGAGCATTTGTAATATTTATTGAAAGAGAAAAAGAAAGAAGTAACTGCTCTAGAAACAAAAAGAGTATAGAAGCAAATCACATATCTAGTCTTAATAGAATAATCAAAAAATACAAGGGTATACCAGAACAAGATGTTCAAAGAATGAAAAAATTTATTGATAGTGATAAACAAGCCATAAAAATTAATATAATAGACACTATGATAAAAAATGGAAAAAATGAAAAAGTTGCATTTGATGAGAAAGTAATAAGCGAAGCAGTAGATGTTCGTATTAATATTTCTAAAGAAGAAGCAATTTGTTATTTAACTATATATGAAAAATTAAGAAAATTATTAATAGAAATGGAAAATGATAACTTAAAACTTGATAAATATGAAAGATGCTTAAGAGATATAAGTGTTAAATTAGCTTTTCTAAAGGCAGAAAAAGAATATATAGTAGAATTTTTAGATAATGAAAGAATGACAGCTATGGCAGGAGCAAAGGTACATCAAGAAATGATGGAAAAAGCTTGCGAAGATTTTGAAGTAGAC
>USQA01000057.1 GCA_900556695.1 uncultured Clostridium sp. | reverse complement strand
GAGATTGTACTGTACAAAGAAATAATCAAAAAATGCTAGAAGAAACACCATCAGGAGTAATAACAGATAAGTTAAGACAAAAAATGGGTAAAATTACAGTAAGTGCCTTAAAAGAAATAGGATATAGTAATGTTGGAACAATCGAATATTTATTAGATAAAAACAAAGATTTTTATTTTATGGAAATGAATACTAGAGTTCAAGTTGAACATCCAATAACAGAAACAATAACAGGTGTAGATATAATAAAAGAACAATTAAGAATTGCCTCAGGAGAAAAGTTGCAATATAAGCAAGATGACATTAAATTTACAGGACACAGTTTAGAAGCTAGAATAAATGCAGAAAATCCAAGTAAAAATTTCATGCCATCTCCTGGAAAAATAAACGAGATAAATCTACCTGGGGGAAATGGAGTAAGAATAGACACAGCAATATATGATGGATACGTGATTCCTCCAAATTATGATTCGATGATTGCAAAAATTATAACATATGGCACTAATAGAAATGAGGCAATTAGCAAAATGAAAAGATCTTTAGAAGAATTAGTTATAGATGGAATAGATACAAACAGGGATTTTTTATTTGATATTATAAAAAACCAAAATTTTATAAGAGGAAATTTTGATACTTCATTTATAGAAAAAGAGATGTTAAAAGGAGATAATAAACATAGATGATTGTAGATAAAATAAAAAAGAGAGATAATAAAGTACAAAGTAATAAAAAATCCAATATAGACATTCCAATAGGAAAATGGGTAAAATGTACTAAATGTAAAGAAATAATATATAAAGAAACTGTTAGAAACAATCTAAATATATGTCCTAATTGTGGTAATTACTTTAGAATGCATATTAATAGAAGATTAGAAAGTATAATTGATGAAGGAACATATAAAAGATTTGAGTTAAACATAGATACAGATAATCCATTAGAACTAGAAGATTATCCTAAAAAATTAAAAACTTTAAGAGAGAAAACAAAATTAGAAGAAGCAGTAGCTTGTGGAACAGGAAAAATAAATGGAGAAGAAGTTGTAATTTGTATAATGGATAGTGGATTTTTAATGGGAAGTATGGGGGCAGTAGTAGGTGAAAAAATCACATATAGTATAGAACAATCTATAAAATTAAAATTACCATTAATTATATTTTCTGTTTCAGGTGGCGCAAGAATGCAAGAAGGTATAATATCACTTATGCAAATGGCAAAAACGACGGCAGCACTTACGAAATTAGATGAAGCAGGTATTTTATATATATCTGTATTAACAGATCCAACATATGGTGGTGTAACCGCTTCTTTTGCAAGCTTAGGAGATATTATATTAGCAGAACCAGGTGCCATGATAGGATTTGCAGGGAAAAGAGTAATAGAACAAACAATAGGAGAACGTTTACCAGAAGGATTTCAAACTGCCGAATTTTTGCTAGAACATGGATTTATTGATAAAATAGTAAAAAGAGAAGAACTTAAAAATACTATTTACAAATTAATTCGGATATCATAAGATTAATTATTGTAAAAAAGGAGGTAATCCTAATGAAAAATAGCAGTCAAATTTCAGCATGGGAAAAAGTTGAGATTGCAAGAAATCCCAGAAGAAAAACAGCAATAGATTATATAGAAAAAATATTTGACGAATTTATAGAACTCCATGGTGACCGAAATTTTAAAGATGATAAAGCTATTATTTGTGGATTGGCAAAAATAGGCGAACAATGTTTTACAATAATTGCAGAACAAAAAGGCAGAAATACAAAAGAAAATATAGAAAGAAACTTTGGAATGCCTAATCCAGAAAGTTACAGAAAAGCAATAAGATTTATGAAACAAGCAGAAAAATTCAACAGACCAGTAATAACTTTTATAGATACTAAAGGAGCATATCCAGGAATAGAAGCAGAAGAAAGAGGGCAAGGAGAGGCTATAGCAAAATCGATGTTTGAAATGGCAAAATTAAAAGTTCCAATAATATCTGTAGTAATAGGAGAAGGTTCATCAGGAGGAGCATTAGCAATTGGAATTGCAAACAAAGTATTTATGCTTGAAAATGCAATTTATTCAATTTTATCACCAGAAGGCTATAGCAGCATTTTATGGAAAGACCCTAGTAGATACAAAGAAGCTGCAGAAAAAATGAAGTTAACATCAAAAGATTTATATGAAATGAAAATAATAGATAAAATTATTGAAGAACCGTTAGAAATAGATGAAGAAAAATTCATAAAAATATCAAAAAATATAAAAAAAGAAATCGAAAAAGAAACAAATAAAATGATAAAATATTCAAAACAAGAAATAGTACAAAAGAGATATGAAAAATTTAGAAGTATCAATAATTTTATGGAAATTTAAGGAGGAAAAGAATGTTATTAGAAAACAAAAAAATATTAATAATGGGAATAAGAAATAAATGGAGTATAGCATATGGGATTGCTAAATCTGCATATAAAAATGGAGCAAAGCTAATATTTACATATATGAATGAAGAAAATAAAAATAGAATAGAAGAACTAATATCTGAATTTAAAGGAAGCAAAGCATATGTACTAAATGGAGCATCTGAAGATGAATTAGTAAGAGAAACATTTAATAAAATAAAAGAAGAAAACGGAAAAATAGACGGATTAGTTCATGCAATAGCACATGCTAATACTGAAGATTTACACAATGATTTTATAAATACAGGTAAAGAAGGATATTCACATGCAATAGATGTAAGTGCATATTCATTTGTATTAGCTGCAAGAGTTGCTAAAGAAATAGATTTATTAAATGAAAATGCAAGTTTAGTAACATTAACATATTATGGCTCTGCAAAAGTTTTAGAAGGATATAATGTTATGGGAGTGGCGAAAGCTGCATTAGAATCAAGCGTAAGATATTTAGCAGAGAATCTAGGAAAAGAAGGAAAAAGAGTAAATGCAATTTCAGCAGGCCCAATAAAAACTTTATCTGCAAAAGGAATAAAAGATTTTTCTTCTATTCTAAAGATTGTTGAAGAAAAAGCGCCATTACATCAAAATGTAACAACAACACAAGTGGGAAATGTAGCAACTTTTTTATTAAGCCAAATGTCTGAATGTATAACAGGACAAGTAATATATGCAGATAATGGATATAATATAATGGGAGTTTAGAAATTAAAAGAAGGAGGGAAAGTCCTCCCTCTTTTTAGTTATTATTACAATTATTCATATCATTCATATAGAATTTTCTTTCTGCCAATTTATCTTGAACTCCTCTTAAAGCTTCACCAAATCTTTGGAAGTGAACAACTTCTCTTTCTCTTAAATATCTTAATGGGTCTAAAACTTCTGGGTTATCACGACATAAATCTATTAATTTTTCATAAGTTGCTCTAGCTTTTTGTTCTGCTGCTAAATCTTCTTGTAAATTTGCTATAGGATCACCTTTGCACGCTATATATGCCGCTGTAAAAGGAACTCCTGCAGCAGAAGAAGGATATACATCTACACCATGATCTGTGTAATATGGTGCTAAGCCTGCTTTTTCAATTTCTTCAATTGAAGCTCCATCAGTTAACTGATGTACAATTGTACCAACCATTTCTAAGTGAGCTAATTCTTCTGTACCAATATCATTTAAAATAGCTTTTGCTTTTTGGTCAGGCATACCAAATCTTTGAGATAAATATCTTAAAGAAGCAGCAAGTTCTCCATCTGGTCCACCATATTGAGAAATAATTACTTTTGCTAAACGAGGATCAGTACATTTTATATTAATTGGATATTGTAATGTTTTATTATAAGTCCACATTTAAAAATTCCCCCTTTCCCAAGGCCATGGTTCTTCCAACCATCTCCACTTGTTACAAGGGTAATTAATGGTAAGAGGTCCATAAACTTTTTGATATTTGTCTTTTAAATCTTTTGCTTGTTTACAATATTTTCTGTGTAAACAAAGAGCTTTTTCATCATCTGGATGAGTATCTAAATATAAAGCAAGTTCAGTTATTGCAAATTCACAACATCTGATTTCTTGCATCATTTCTCTTCTTTCTTCACAATCAACAGTTCTTTCTTTTTGACATTCACAACTGTAATTTATATTCATATTGTTAGCTGATACAGCATTTTCTGTATTATTACAGCCACAGTTTCTATCTTCGTTTATTGACATTTATTGCACCCCTTTCCAATTTCATTAGTTTTTCTTATATAGTTAATTTCTTCCATACTTTGACATGGAACATAAGGGCTAACTAATTCAGGGAATATAGTACCCATTTTTAAACCAACACAAGGTTTAAAAGTTTTATCCATATATTGAAAAGGTACATAACTTTGTGCTAACATTGGATTTTCAGGGAAAACACTATATTCTTCATCAAAACCACAATCACAGCTATCATATTGATCTGCATATGAAACAACATTATTACATTTATCTTCTATAATATCTTTTTGCAATTCACATGAGTTATTATAACTGTTATTCATACAATAACATTTTCTTCTAAACATTTTTTATTTCCTCCTTTTAATACAGTATATGAATAAAATCGACAAAAGTTACATAAGTTGCAATTAAATAGAAATAAAATATTGTAATAAAAATGAAATAAAAAATAATTTAAAAAATGTTGACAAAAAAAGAAATAAGACATATTATGAATATATGAACATATACTCATATGTTTATATATGAAAAACAAATGAAGGGAGATATATTATGCCAAAAGATGAATTAATTTATGATTTAGCAGAATTTTTTAAGGTATTTGCAGATTCTACTAGAATGAAAATTATATATGCATTGATGGAAAAAGAACTTTGCGTTTGTGATATTGCTAAAATAGTAGGAACAACACAATCAGCAATTTCGCATCAATTAAGAGTTTTAAAACAATCTAAACTAGTAAAATTCAGAAAAGAAGGAAAAGAAGTATATTATAGTTTAGATGATGATCATATTATAGAAATTGTAAAGAAGGGACGTGAACATATTGAAGAGTTATAAATATATTTTAGAAGGATTAGATTGTGCAAATTGCGCAAAAAAGATAGAAGACAAAATAGCAAACACAAAAGGATATGAACAAGTTAATGTTAATTTTTCAACTTTAAAATTATCATTTCAAACAGATAAAGAAGATAATGTAAAACAAGAAATAACACAAATAGTACATAGTTTAGAACCAGAAGTAAATGTAATAGATGAAAAAGAAAAAATCACAGAAAACTCAGAACGTAACAATTCAGATATATTCAGATTAATAATAGGTGTTATAATTTATGTATTAGGAGCATATGTATCTATTTTTAGTAATTTTGTAATAATAACAACAATAATTTCACTTATTATATTACTTTCAAAAACAGCTAAAAAAGCATTTACTCAAGTATTCAAAAACAAAGTATTAGATGAAAATACACTAATAACAATATCTGTTATAGGAGCTTGCTTAGTAGGTAAATCTATGGAAGGTGTAATGGTTATTGTTTTATATGAAATTGGAAAGATTTTAGAAGCAAGAGCTGTAAATAAAACTAGAAAATCAATCTCAGATTTAATGGATATTAAACCAGAATATGCCAACTTAAAAAATGGAGAAGAAGTTAACAAGGTAACTCCAGAAGAAGTAAAAATAGGTGACATTATTTTAATAAAAACAGGTGAAAAGATACCATTAGATGGAGAAGTAATAAGTGGAGAAGCTGAAATTGATAATTCAGCATTAACAGGTGAAAGTGCTTTAATAAAAGTAGAAAAGAATTCAAAAGTTTTATCTGGAGGAATTAATGTTCAAGGACTATTAGAAGTAAAAGTTGAAAAAACTTATGAAAATAGTACAGTTAGCCAAATTTTAAATCTAGTAGAAAATGCAACAGATAAAAAAGCAAAAACAGAGACTTTTGTTTCAAAAGCTGCTAAAATATATACACCAATTGTACTTGGCTTGGCAGTATTAGTAGCAATATTTATGCCAATGTTATTTAAAAATGTAACATATAGTCAAAGTATTTATAAAGCATTAATATTTTTAGTAATATCATGTCCATGTTCAATTGCTATATCAGTTCCACTTAGTTATTTTAGTGGAATAGGAAAAGCATCTAAAAAAGGAATATTAATAAAAGGTAGCGATTATTTAGACGGATTAAAAGACATAGGTCAAATAATATTTGATAAAACAGGAACAATTACAACAGGAGAGTTTGTAGTTAGTCAAATAAATTCATTAAGTGATGAATATGATAAAGAAAAAATACTAGAATACTTTGTTATGGGAGAAAGTTTTTCAAATCATCCTATTGCAAAATCTATTGTAAAAGAAGCAAAAAAAGAAATTGACACATCAGAAGTTCTAAACTTTGAAGAAATTTCAGGAAAGGGAATTAAATACAATTACAAAGAAAAAGAAGTAAAAATAGGAAATGCTAATTTTGTAGGATTAGATGGAAAATTAAAAGAAAGTGAAGGAACAACACTATATCTTAAAGTAGATGATAAAGTTGCTGGAAATATAGTATTAACTGATGAAGTAAAAAAAGACGCAAAACAAACAATGCAAATACTTTCAAAGAACAAGATAAAAACAAAAATGTTAACAGGAGATAAAAAACAAGTAGCTTTAAAAATAGCAAAACAAGTAGGAATCGACGAAGTAAAATCAGAGATGTTACCACAAGATAAATATAATGAATTAGAAAAAGTATTAACAAATAATAAAGATAAAAGAAAAGTTGCTTATGTAGGTGATGGAATAAATGATAGCCCTGTTTTAGCTAGAGCAGACATAGGAATATCAATGGGAGGAATAGGATCAAGTTCAGCTATTGAGGCATCTGATATTGTTATTATGACAGATGAACTACAAAAAATAGTTGATGCAATAGATATATCAAAAAAGACAAATAAAATAATAAAACAAAATTTAATATTCTCAATAGGTGTTAAAATTTTAGTATTATTATTAAGTTTATTCGGAATTGCAGATATGTGGGAAGCAGTATTTGCAGATGTAGGTACAACTTTAATAACAATATTTAATACATTAAGAATTTTAAAATAAATTGTTCAAAAGTTTAGTCTATTCAGTCTAAAAAGATAATAAGAGTTTGGTTAAAAATATAGACTCTTATTTTTTTTATTTTATAGACAGAAAATAAACTTTTATGATATAGTAGTAAAGAAAAAATAAAAAGGAGAGATACAATGGAAAAAGGAAGAAGAATAAACACCGAAAAAAGTACTAGAAAAGAAAAAAGAGGAAAAAACAAAAAAGCAAAAAAGGTTATTAATATAGTAATAGGAATAGTTGCATTTATAATAATTTGTTTAATTGCTAACAATTATATTGTTTTTGATAAAAATAAAACTATAAATTTAGTAATTAATAATAAAA
>USQA01000056.1 GCA_900556695.1 uncultured Clostridium sp. | reverse complement strand
TCGGGCAATTGGACGCCGCTGGTTGTGGTTGCGGTATCCGGCCTTACCATGGCGCTGTTTGTGTGGCTTAGCAAAAAGCCAAGGTTTGCGTTTGTAGAGAATTTTTCGATTGCCGTTAGTATGCTGCTGGGCATGGCCTCGGCCGTGGTAATTCGTTTACTGTAAGGGGGAAGAAAAATGCAAGAAAACAAAAATCAAAATAACAATGAAATTGAAGAATTAGACATTAACCATTTAATGCAAATAAGAAGAGATAAATTAAATGAACTACAACAAGAAGGAAAAGACCCATTTGAAATAACAAAATTTGATAGAACAAATACAGCAGGAGAAATAAAAGCAAATTATGAACAATTTGAACAAAAAGATGTAACAGTAGCTGGAAGAATTATAGCAAAAAGAATTATGGGAAAAGCATCATTTTGTACAATTCAAGACTGTGATGAAAGAATACAAAGTTATGTTAGTATAAATGATTTAGGAGAAGAAAGTTACAAAGCATTTAAAACATTTGATATAGGAGACATTATAGGAATAACAGGATTTGTATTTAAAACAAGAACAGAAGAAATATCTGTGCATGCAAAAGAAGTAACATTATTATCTAAATCTTTAAGACCATTGCCAGAAAAATTCCATGGATTAAAAGATCCAGATTTAAGATACAGACAAAGATATACAGATTTAATTGTAAATCCAGAAGTAAAAGAAAGCTTTGTAGTAAGAAGCAAAATAATAAGTAGTATAAGAAAAATATTAGAAGAAAAAGGATACCTAGAAGTTGAAACACCAATATTAAATACAATATCAGGAGGAGCAACTGCAAAACCATTTATAACACATCATAATGCTTTAAATATAGATATGTATTTAAGAATAGCACTAGAACTAAATTTAAAAAGATTAATAGTAGGTGGATTTGATAAAGTTTACGAATTAGGTAGAGTTTTTAGAAATGAAGGTATGGACATTAGACATAACCCTGAATTTACAGAATTAGAATTATATGCTGCATATCAAGACTATAATGATATGATGGATTTAACAGAAGAATTATTTTCAAAAACAGCACAAGAAGTATTAGGAACAACAAAAGTTAATTATCAAGGACAAGATATAGAATTAGCTCCAGGTTGGAGAAGAATTACAATGATAGACTCTATAAAAGAAGTTACAGGAATAGACTTTAATGAAATAAACACAGACGAAGAAGCTGTAAAACTAGCAAAAGAAAGAGGAATAGAAATTCCAGATGCAACAAAAGAAACAAGAGGAGATGTAATAAGTTTATTCTTTGATGAATACGTAGAAGAAACATTAATACAACCAACATTTATTTATGATTACCCAGTAGAAATATCACCACTTGCTAAAAAAAGTGTAAAAGATAAAAGAATGACAGAAAGATTTGAAGTATTTATAGCAGGACGTGAATATGGAAATGCATTCTCAGAATTAAATGACCCAATAGATCAATATGAAAGATTTAAAAAACAAGTAGAAGCAAGAGAAGCAGGAGACGAGGAAGCCGGAATGATGGACGAAGATTATATAAATGCACTAGAAATAGGTTTACCTCCAACAGGTGGATTAGGAATAGGTGTAGACAGATTAGTAATGTTATTAACTGATAGTTCATCTATCAGAGATGCTTTATTATTCCCTACAATGAAACCGTTAAATTAAAATATAAGTAAGTTAAAATCAAAAGAAAAGGGGAAAGATAGGAGAGTTTATGTTTAATTTTTCATTTGATAAAAGGATTGTTTATGTAATTATAGCTATTATGGTACTATCAACAATAACACAGTATATAACAAACCCATCAGCACTATTTATGTTATTAGTAAGTGTACCAGGAGTATTAATAGCAATAACATTTCACGAGTTTGCGCATGGATATGTAGCATATAAGCTAGGTGATAATACAGCAAAATTAGAAGGAAGATTAAGTTTAAATCCTTTGGATCATTTAGATCCAATTGGAACATTAATGTTACTTTTGGCTGGATTTGGATGGGGAAAACCAGTTAATGTTAATCCATCTAATTATACAAGAAAAATATCTATGGAAAAAGGAGAAGCACTTGTATCATTAGCAGGACCATTAATGAATATAATACTTTCAATAATATTTGCGATAATATATTTTGCAATATATAAATTTGCAAATGTAACATTTTTAAGTTCTACAGTTGGAAGTGTTCTTATGCTATTAATATCTGCAACAATATCAATAAATGTAGGCTTAGGAATATTTAACTTAATTCCATTACCACCATTAGATGGTTCAAAAATTATTATGCCATTTTTACCATATAAAGCAAAACAATGGTTTAGAAACAATGAGCAAATATTTTATATAATATTTGTTGTTATATGGATAACAGGAATAGCAGGAATAATAATTTCTCCAGCAATAAATGTGGTATATACAGGAATAATGAAATTAGTAGGAAATATATTTAAAATTTAAACAAAAATATAAAATAAAAATAGGAGCAAATTTCGAAATGGAAAAAGATATACTAACATTAGGAATTGAATCTAGTTGTGATGAAACCTCTGTATCAGTTGTAAAAAATGGTAGAGAGGTTCTATCAAATGTAATTGATACACAAATTCCTATACATGAAAAATATGGAGGTGTTGTACCAGAAATAGCATCAAGAAATCATATTGAAGCTATTTCTAGAGTTACCAAAAAAGCATTAAAAGATGCAAATGTAACATTTGGAGATATTGATGCTGTTACTCCTACATATGGTCCAGGACTAGTAGGTGCTTTATTGGTAGGGCTATCATATGCAAAAGGATTAAGCTATGCAATTAATAAACCGTTAGTAGGAGTCAATCACATACAAGGTCATATTGCTGCTAATTATATTACACATAAAGAATTAAAACCTCCATTTATATGTATGATGATGTCAGGAGGAAATACTCAAATAGTACATGTTAAAGATTATAATGATTTTGAAGTTTTAGGCAAAACAAGAGATGATGCAATACGGAGAAGCTTTTGACAAAGTAGCAAGAGTAGTAGGATTAGGATATCCAGGAGGACCAAAAGTTGATAAATTAGCAAAAGAAGGACAAGCAAATATTGATTTACCAAAAACACATTTCGAAAATTTAGATTTTAGCTTTAGCGGAATAAAAACAGCAGTAATAAATTTACATCATAAAAATCCAGATGTAAACAAAGCAGATTTATGTAAAAGTTTTGAAAAAACAGTTTCACAAATATTAGTAGAAAACATAGAAAAAGCAATAAAACAAACAAACTTAAAAACAATAGCATTAGCAGGAGGAGTTTCCGCAAATAGTTATATAAGAAATGAGTTTTTAAAGCTTGAAGAAAGAGAAATAAAAATATATATGCCAGATTTAAAACTATGTACAGACAATGCAGCAATGATTGCATCTGCTGGATATTATAATTTTATAGCTGGAAAAAGAGATAATATAGATTTAAACGCAATACCTAATTTAAAATTATAGAAAATAGGAGAATTAAATGTCGATATTTGTAATAGGAGACCTTCATTTATCATTTCATGAAAACAAGCCAATGAGCATATTTGGAGATAATTGGGAAGGTCATGAAGAAAAAATAAAAAAAGATTGGATAGCAAAAGTAAAAGAAGAAGACTTGGTAATATTACCAGGAGATTTTTCATGGTCTACATATTTAAAAGATACATATGAAGACTTTACATACTTGAATTCACTACCAGGGAAAAAAATATTATTAAAAGGAAATCATGACTATTGGTGGACAACACTAAAAAGTATGAGAAAATATCTACAAGAAAACGAATTTAAAAATATTGACTTTTTATATAACAATGCGTATAAATATGACAAGTACATTATGGCAGGAGCAAGAGGTTGGTGTCAAACTGATAATGAAGAAGACCAAAAAATACTAAAAAGAGAAGCAATAAGATTAGAACTTTCTATAACAGAAGGAATAAAACAATATGGAGAAGAAAATGAAATGATAGTATTTATGCATTATCCACCAATAACACAAAATAATATATTAAAAAACGAAGAAAATGACTTTATAAAAATATTTAAAAAATATAATATAAAAAAATGCTATTATGGACACTTACATGGAAATTCAATAAAAGATGCGGTAGAAGGAAAATATTTTGGAATTGAATTTAAATTAGTAAGTTGTGATGGACTAGATTTTAAATTATTAAAAATACAATAACAAGAAAGTTGCTAAAAGAAAATGTCTTTTTGGCAACTTTTAGTAAATTAAAGGAGAAAAAATGGATTTAAATAAAGATGTAAAATTTATAAAAGGTGTTGGACCAAATAGAGTAAAACTACTAAATAAAATAGGAATATACACATTGAAAGATTTAATTACATATTATCCAAGAACTTACGAAGATAGAAGCAAACCAAAAAATATATGTGAATGTACAAATGGAGAAGAAGCATTAATTGAAGGAATTGTATGTAATAGAATTTCAGAAGTAAGAATGCATGGAAAAACTATGCAAAAATTGATTATAAGAGATGAAACAATGTCTGCAAATATTACATGGTTTAATCAAAGTTATTTAAAAAGCAGATTTGAAGTGGGAAAAAAATATAAATTCTATGGAAGAATTAATAATCAATATGGAAAAATAAGTATGACATCACCAGTATTTGATGATATAGATAAAGATAATAATACAGGAAAAATAATACCAATTTATCCTTTAACATTTAGTTTATCACAAAATGTATTAAGAAAAATAATAGAAAATGGATTATCAGAAATAGAAGGAAAAATAGAAGAAACATTACCTGAGAAAATGTTAAAAGAATATAAATTAGAAGAACTAAATAAAGCAATAAAAGAAATTCATTTTCCACAAGAATTTAAAGATTTTGATAAAGCAAGAAATAGATTGGTATTTGAAGAATTATTTGCTGTTCAATTAGCATTATTAGAGTTAAAAAATAAATATATAACAGAAGATAAAGGAATACAATTTAGCAAAGATGCAAAAATATCAGATATTATAAATGAACTTCCGTTTAAACTAACAAAAGCACAACTAAAAGTATTAGAAGAAATTGATAATAATATGGAATCAGATAAACCAATGAATAGACTATTGCAAGGAGATGTTGGATCTGGAAAAACAGTTGTAGCAATGTGTGCTGCATATAAAGCAGTAAAAAGTGGATATCAAGCTGCAATAATGGCACCTACTGCAATATTGGCATCTCAACATTTAGAAAATTTTAAAAAAATATTTGATAGATTAAATATAAAATGCGAATTATTAATTTCTGGAATTACAAAAAAGAAAAAAGAAGAAATACTACAAGAATTAAAAGAAGGAAAAATTGATATATTAATAGGTACACATGCATTGATAGAAGAAAACGTAGTTTTTAAAAATTTGGGGTTAGTAGTTACAGATGAACAGCATAGATTTGGTGTAAAACAGAGAACAAAAATAGCACAAAAAGGAGAAAATCCAGATGTATTAGTAATGACAGCAACTCCAATACCTCGTACTTTAGCATTAATTCTTTATGGGGACTTAGATATATCAATCATTGATGAATTGCCACCAAATAGAAAACAAATAGAAACATTTGCTGTTGGTAAAAATATGACACAAAGAGTTAATTTATTTATAAAAAAACAAATTCAACAAGGAAGACAAGCTTATATAGTATGCCCTCTAGTAGAAGATGATGAAGAGTCTAATTTAAAATCTGTAGAAAAACTATATAAAGAATATAAAACAACGATTTTCCCAGAATACAAGGTAGAATACATACATGGAAAAATGAAAACAAAAGATAAAGATAGTATAATGAAAGATTTTAAAGATGGTAAGATAGACATTTTAATATCTACAACAGTAATAGAGGTAGGAGTAGATGTTCCAAATAGCAATATAATGGTTATAGAAAATGCAGAAAGATTTGGGCTAGCACAGTTACATCAATTAAGAGGAAGAGTAGGAAGAGGAGAATATGAATCTTATTGTATATTAAAATGTGAAGGAAAAAGTGAAACAACAAAGAAAAGAATGAAAGTAATGTGCGAAACAAATGATGGATTTATTATATCTGAAAAAGACTTAGAATTAAGAGGAGCAGGGGACTTTTTTGGAACTATGCAACATGGAATTCCTGAATTCAAAATTGCTAATTTATTTGAAGATATTCCTATTTTAAAATTGGCACAAGAAGCGGCAACAAAAATAATTAATGAAGATCCTTATTTAGCAAAAGAAGAAAATGAAAAACTAGAATATTTAGTAAAAGATAAGTTTATGGATAGAATTGAATTATAAAATACTATTAATTGTGATACAATAATAAGAATAAATAAAATGCAGTTTTACATAAATTGCAAAATTATGTAAAATGTGTTATAATAAAAATGATGTTAGTATAACTAACAAGTAACAAGTAAACGGGTAAATACCCAAACAAAACCCAAAGGAGGAAAAAATAATGGCTAAAACATTTGAACCGAAGCGGGGGTATTATGAAGTAAACTACCTCTTAAGAGCAGCAAGAGTGGATAAAGAGTTAATAGGTTATAAATTGCTACAAATTGCAATTATGACTTATCTAAACAATCCGAAACTAACTCTTGAGGAATTGGTTGAAATTTCAAAGAAAAACTCACCAATGTACTTAGAGAGTGAAGAGCAATGTTTTAAAGAAATGAAAGAAGCGTTGCATAGTGTGTGCACAACTCATACAGACAAACTTGAAGCTGATAATGCTGTCTTTAAATTTATAGATAACATTTCAACGGAAGTTAGAGTTGGAGAGTTGGTTCGTATTCACATGATGGATAAGGACATTTGTGTTGAACAGCAAATTGTTGAGATGTTGCTCAGAGTGTGCATCAGAAGAAAAATGAAGAGCCATGATTCTTTTTCTGCTATTCTTAATCATACTGCAGGAAGATGCGGTTATGATGAAGTGAAAGATTTTGTTGATGACCTGTACAAGGTTGTCGGCAATGAAAAAGAAATCGGTTTCAAAGAAAAAACCAAAAGATTAAAAGCATTTATTGATGAATGCTTGGCTAAAAAAGACGAAATGGAATTTTAGTCATTTAGTGGTCTATTTTGATTTTATCAAATAGACCACTTTTCCTTGTATATTTATAATTTTTGTATTATAATGTGTATATAATAAAAAAGGATGTAGAGATTATGGTACAGTTAATTATAAAAATAATTTCATTAGTAATGGTATTAGTAGGGCTTATAATGGTATATGATGCAAGGATAATAACTAAAAAATTCTTCGGATTTGGAGATCAAAATGAAGCATCAAGTGGTCTAAAGATATTGGGCTTTATTTTAGCAATTATAGGAGGCTTAATTTTATATTTTAATGTATAAAATATAAGTAAAATTGCTTGACAATTAAAGTATAAATATGCTATTATAATTATTGTTAAGTAAATTTAATATGCGGATGTGGCGGAACTGGTAGACG
Source organism: uncultured Clostridium sp. (assembly GCA_900556695.1). Lineage (GTDB taxonomy): Bacteria > Bacillota > Clostridia > TANB77 > CAG-508 > CAG-269. The sequence goes on along the minus strand of USQA01000056.1, from coordinate 25 downwards.
CGCTGGTCTTAGGAACCAGTGCCAA
>USQA01000055.1 GCA_900556695.1 uncultured Clostridium sp. | reverse complement strand
TCACAGCTGCATATATTGTATTTGCTTTTGTTCTATATTTTATATATTCGTTTTCCGTGTGTTGCAATTCTAAATTATTTTTTAACACTGCATTTATCATATTTTGAAATGTAAATGCCATCTCGTAAAATATTTTTCCAATTACTATTGTTATGTAATTTTTACCAAATGTTAATAATATACTTGATATTAACATTAATAATGAACCTAATCTTACCGAATTTGTATTTCCTATTTTTTTGATAATTTTCAATAATGGTATTTGTAATGCTATACATGTCATTAATGATACTGTTGTTAAAGAAACTATTTGAGATGCATTAAATTGTTTTACAACTGTTAAAAATAATGTATCTATTGCAACCCAAAATAATAAATCTCCTGATAATCCAGAGTACCATGGAAATACTTTATTGAATTTTTTTATTTGTTCTTGTTTCATTTTTTCTCCTATTTATATATTTTTTATTGTATTTCTTAATTTTTTTATGCTATATTGTTTATGAATTCTGCTACTTCATCTAAATTTTCAAAAGTTTTCACATTATGTTCTTTTAATAAAAACTTCACTTCTTCTAATGAATTAATTAATTTTTCATCAAAACCTTCTTTTATATAGCAAAATAATAATCTCTCTGGAGATTTATTAGCTAAATCAACTAGATTAGCTATTGCAAGTACACCTTTCATTTCACTTGTAATCACATATAATATATATTTACACTTTTGTTTTTCTTTTCTCATTTTCATTTCTATTTCATGATTCCAATTAGTTGTTTTTGGATTTATATATGATACTTTTTTGTTAAATTTTTTTATTAATTCTTCTCTCCATGTTGAATTATTACATGTTCCTGCCAAATATACATCATATTTTTTATTACAATCTTCAGATAACTTTTTTTCTTCAAAATCTTGATCTGTCAACATCTGATTCCACTCCATTTGTATTCTCCTTATATTATTTGTATAAGTATATCATATAAATAATATAAATGAAAAGATATTAAATATTTATTTTATATTTTAGGCACTCTTTTAATGTTTGTATTTTAATCTTTTTAAGCAAAAAGTATCTCATATACTTATTTATCCAGTAAACCATGAAAAAGAATATAATTTAGAAAATGGTATAGAGAAAACAATGTGTTAACTTATGAAAAATTTTAACATCAAAAAACAACTCTAAGTTAGAGTTGCTTTTTGTATTAATGCTATATTAGTTCGAACAGATTTATTATTGGTGCCGGTGGTGGGACTCGAACCCACACGCCATCACTGACAACAGATTTTGAGTCTGCCCCGTCTACCAATTTCAGCACACCGGCATTTACTGATATATATTATCATATATTAAAACTTTTGTCCAGTAATAAATTTATTTTATAAAAAAATTAAATTCCGAATTCAAATCACAAATAATTTGCAATTTAAACCCGGAACCAATGGCAAAAATTTTATATTCTTATTCTTTGTCCTGGATATATTAAGTTTGGATTTGATATGTTATTTGTTCTTGCTAAATATGATACTGATACTCCGTATATTTTGGCTATTTGTGATAAAGTGTCTCCTTTCCTTACAATGTACGTGTATCTTGTGTTTTGTACTGTTTCATTTAATGTTGTACTATTGCTTTCTGTTATTCTTATTTTTTGCCCAGGATATATCAAATTTGGATTTTGTATTCCATTTATTTCAACTAAATGTGCTATTGTTACTCCATATGCCTTTGCTATTTGTGATAATGTGTCTCCTCTTCTTACAGTGTATGTGATACTTCCTGTGCCTCTTGTTTCGCTTCCGTTTGTTGTAGAGTTTGTTAATATTCTAAATACTTGCCCTGGATATATTAAATTTGGATTTGATATATTATTAATGCTTACTATTTCTTGTACTGTTGTTCCATATCTTTGTGCTATCTGTGATAATGTATCTCCTCTTTGTACTGTATAATATATTGTTTGTGTATTTATTGTATTATTTGGATTTTCTGTTTGTGGTATTTGAGATATTTCACCTAAGAATATTTCTTTTGTATAAATATCTCTGTCTACATTTCCACTTATTCCTGCTACTCTTCCTCTGTCCGTGTATTGTACTCCTTGCCAGGTTTCCCAATTAGTTTCTATGTTTCTTAGTTGATTATAATCCCCATAATATGCAATCCATAGTGGATAGTTTTGAGCTAATTCTCTACTAAATACTTCTCTACTATTGCTTAAATCGCTATATATAATAACTTCTTTATTTGTTAGCCTTTTTACACTTTCTAAAAATATTTGTGCTATATTATTTATTTCTCCGACACTAACTCCTCCAAATACTTCGTAATCCATTGCTAATTTGCAATCTGGTGTTTTTCCTGATATTACAGATGCAAAAAATCTAGCTTGTTGTTCTGCCTCTGTAGCATTTGTTGCTGTTAAGAAATGATAAAATCCTACTCTTAATCCATTTGCTTTTGCATTTTCATAATTTATATCAAAATAAGGATCTTTTATATTACTTCCCTGACTTGATTTTATATAAACTATTTCTATTCCGCTTGATTTTACTCTGCTATAATCTATGTATCCTTGCCAATCACTTACGTCTATTCCTTGATATTGTTCTTCTGAACTTGGAGTTAAGGCATATGCCATATTAACATTTACAAAAAACATCATGGTTATTATTAAAAAAATTCCTAATATCTTTTTATATTTATTATACATAAAAAGCCTCCATTCATATATCTAATCACTTTATTATATGAATTAAAGGCTTCTTATGTTATTGAATTATTTTAATTTTGTTTTAACCTCTTTATTTTTATCTTTGCTCTCTTCATTTTCTTTTAAGTCATATTCAAATAAACTTATTGTTTTTATATTTATATTTGAAAAATCATCTTTTTCATTTTCAAATTTTAATATTTTAAAGGTTGATTTTTCTTTTAATTCTAACTCTAATTTTGAAACATCAATTAATATTTTTGTTGATAAATCTTGTCCTATTGGTAATGTTTTATTTTGATTATCATAGAAAATTATATTTGTATAACTTACTGCATTTGTGCCTTCTTTTAAATTTATCTTATAAAAATTAATTTTATTCTTGTCTGTTTTTAGTACTTCTTTCATTTCATTTTCAGGATTTATATTAAACACATTTATTTTTGAATCATCTAGTTCTTCTGCAGGTATTGCCTTATATACTGGAAGTTCTTGTGGAACAACTACTTTTTCTATAGCCTTTTGTATGTCTTCAACCATATTTTCTAATGTTAATTTATATGTAAGATGATTTGTTTTTTTGTTTATTTCCAATATATTAAATTTGTCTTTTGGCAATTCTCTGTGTTTCTTATTTTTTATTTTCAATACTTTAGTACTATCTTGTGAAATTCCACCAAATATGTCAAATTCATCAGTTTCTGATAATGATTTTTGCTCTGCTGCTTGTTTTTTCATTTCTTTTAAGCTAGATTCTATATCTTTAATCTCAAATTTATTGCATTTTACTTTATTTAATATATCTATAACATCTGTTGTTGTAAGGTATATTCCATTTGTTTCTTCTTTTGATAATGCTTTTCTTTGCATTTTGTCCATAGTTTTTCCAAGTTTTTCTAAATCTTCTTCATAGTCAAATACTTTTGTTATCTTTTTAACTATATTTATTTCTTCTGATTCGCCTTCTGGAAGTGTTGCTACTTCATCTTTATTGCTATATTTCCAAAATTCAAATATACTCTTTTTATGGCTATCTATCTCATCTATAAATGCTGTTGCATTTTCTATTTTTTTCTTCATATTTTTATTTTTTAGTTTTAGAGAATTTATATCCATAACTAAGTTTTTTAACGTATTTTCTTGTGTTTCTAGTTCTTTGTATAAATCAACTATTTCTTCTATATTATAATTTTCTTTTTTTCTTCTTCTTCTCTTTCTTGTAGGCATTTCTTCATCAGGTTGTTCTTCTATCTTTATTGTTTCTTCTTTTTTATTTTTTATTTTATTCTTTTTTCCTTTAGCGCTATATTTAAAATAATATTTGAATTTTCCTAAAAATGTTTTCTTACACTCTAAAAATGTTGATATTTGTTTCTCTTTTGCTAGATATTCTATTTCTTGTGTTGATATTTCAATTTTTAAGTTTTCTAATTTTTCTTTGTCTTCTTCTATTAATTTATTTACATCATCTAACTTGTCTTCTCCTAAATGATATTCACCGTTAATCCATGTTGCTATATCTGAATATTCTATTTTTCTATCTTCGACAAAAAATTCTATTTCTCCTTGTCTATTTATGTTTGTCTTAAATTCGAAGTAATGTGGTAATTCCGTTTGTAAAATAAACATAGCTTTTAATAATTTATAAAATTGACTTGCTTGTAATAAACTACCTAATTTCACTTTATATGGGCTTTTTATTTTATCATAAACTTCTGTTTCTCCAACAATATTTATACTTAGTTTGTTTGTTTTATCATATACGTCATATATTAATGGCCAATCTTTTGTAAATAGCCATATATAATTCTCTAAATCTTCATATTGTGATTTTTTTAAGAATGTACTACTATATTCAATATTTCTAACTGGTACAAATACTTTTCCTGTTCTTCCTTTTTCTAATTGTTTTTTTAGTAAATAGAAAAAAGTTGAATAATCTGAATCTTCTGTAGGAACAAGCATAAAATATTGGTCAGTTGTTTCTGAATAATATATTTGCCATAAGTAATTTCCTTCAAACTTTACCTTAAATGGTACTTTTTTATTCAAATTTTCTTGTTCTTTTTCGATTTTTTCTATATCTTCTATTTTTACTTTTCTTAACATGTTTAAAAAAGTTGTATGTTTTATAAAATTATCTTCATTTTTGTTATCCAAATAATCTATAAGAGGACTGGCTTGTTTGTACTTATCTTGTATATCATCTAGTCTGTTTGTTGGTGATAATAGAATTTGAATGTTTTTAATTGAAACATATCTATATTGCTTGTATTGTTTTTCATCATAAAATTTAGGTATTCTATATTTTATTTGTTTGAAATTTTTTATTGTACTTGGTATGTTTTCTAAATCCAATCCTAAATATTCTATTTTTTCTTTCATATTATCAATCTTACTACTCACGTTAGAATATCTCCTTTCTAGTACTTCTCTTTCTATTTTATAATATTATAAAAACTTTCAAATTTATATCCTTGTTCTTTTAAATATGCAATTATATTTGGTAATGCATCTGCTGTTGTTTTTTTGGCTTGAGCATCATGCATTAAAATAACTAAACTATTTTTTCCTTCTGAAGTTTCTCGTAACCTTTGTAATTCAAACTCTATTGATAAATTATTTGTTTCTGCATCACCTGTTAAAGAATTCCAATCAACATGCATAACTTCATTTTGTTTTAATAATTCATTAGCTTCATTTTTTATAGTTGTATGTTTTCCACCTGCTAGTCCACCTGGGAATCTAAATAGATGTGAATTATATTCTGGAACTTGTATTGCCTCTTTTACTGCATCATTGCACTGATTAAATTCATCTAATACTGTTTGAGGTGAAGCATAAATTTTAGAATAAACATGTGAATAACCATGGTTTGCTATATAGTGTCCTTCATCATAAATTCTTTTTACTACATTTGGTAATGCTTTTACATTTGAGCCTAATACAAAAAATGTTGCTTTAACTTTTTCTTGTTTTAATGTATCTAATATCTGATTTGTAACTTCTGATGGTCCATCATCAAATGTTAAAAACGCTCTTTTAGTGTCAGACTTGTATATATTATTAACATTGTTTTTTCCTTCTTCTGTTAATTTAGGAATTTTAGCTTGTTTTGCTTTTTCCTCTTCTTCTTTTTTCTTTTGCTGTTCTTTTTCATCTTGATATTTTAATGATTGTAATTGAGTTTCATATTGTTTATATATTTTATAGCCTTTCATAATTGTAATAGTATGTTTAATTGTAATAATTAAACATATTAATATAAGAATGCATAATACAAGAATTGCTATCTTTTTTTTATTTAATTTTTGGTCTGTTTTTATTTTATAAATATCTAAATCTTCATACTCATTTATCATTTCTTACATCCTCTATTACAATCATTTCTTTTTATATTTTTTCATTTCTATGCTTTTTTCATAGCATCTTTTAAGTATTCTACTTCTTCTTCAATATTTAATCTCATAAAAATTGGTTCACCTTTTTGTATTACTTTTATATCTTTTAATTGATCATTTTCTTTTATTTTTCCCCATGTTTTTAATTCTTCTTTTTCTATTCCTATTTGTCTAAAAATATTTTCTGCTGTGTCATTCATAAATGGTTTTATTAATATTGCAATTTTTCTTAAATTTTCAATTAAATGATAAATACATGCTTCTAGTTTTTCTTTATCACTTTCTTCTTTAGCTAGAGCCCATGGCATTGTTTCATCAATATATTTATTAGTTCTTGAAACTAAATTCCATATTTCTTGAATACTGTTTGCTATTTCGTATTCATTTAATTTTTCTTCAAATTTATTTATTTGCTCTAAAGTATATTCTTCAAATTCTTTATCTACTTCATTTGGTGTTCCATTATAACTTGGTACTTTTCCTTCGAAATATTTGTTTACCATAGATACTGTTCTATTTAATAAATTGCTTAAATCGTTACATAGGTCAAAATTATATCTTTCTACAAACTCCTCTGGAGTAAATATTCCGTCTTGTGATACTGGAACTTGTCTTAATAAGAAATATCTTGTTGCATCTAATCCATATCTATCTATTAATGTTTCAGGATAAATTACATTTCCTTTTGATTTTGACATTTTTCCATCTTTCATTGTTATCCAATTGTGTACTAAAATCGTTTTTGGAAGTGGTAAATCTAATGCCATTAAGAATATAGGCCAATAAATCAAGTGAAATCTTGCTATATCTTTTCCAACTACTTGTAGATCAGCAGGCCAATATTTTTTGAATTTTGTTTCATCTTCTGACATGTATCCTAATGCTGTTATATAGTTTGTTAAGGCATCTACCCACACATAAATAACATGTTTTGGATCTTTTAAAACTTTAATCCCCCAATCAAATGATGTTCTTGTAACACATAAATCTTCTAGTCCCGGTTTTATAAAGTTATTTATCATTTCATTTTTTCTGTATGCTGGTTTTATAAAATCTGGATGTTCATCATAATATTTTAAAAGTCTGTCAGTATATTTCTTCATATTAAAGAAATATGCTTCTTCTTTCATTAGTTTTACATCTCTTCCGCAATCTGGACATTTTCCATCAACTAATTGTGTTTCTGTAAAAAATGTTTCACAAGGTACACAATACCATCCTTCATATTCTCCTTTATAGATGTCTCCTTGTTCCATAAATCTATCAAATATTTTTTGAACTATTTTTTCGTGTCTTTCTTCTGTTGTTTGTATATAGTCATCATATTCTATTCCCATTTTTGCCCACAATTCTTTTGCTATTTTTGCCATTTCATCCACATATTCTTTTGGCGTTTTGTTAGCTTCTTTTGCTTTTTCTTCTATTTTTTGTCCATGTTCATCTGTTCCTGTAAGCATGTATGTGTCTTCACCTTTTAATTTGTGGTATCTTTTTATACTATCTGATACTACTTCTGTATATGCTGTTCCAATGTGAAATCTTCCACTTGGATAATATATTGGTGTTGTTACGTAAAATTTTTTGTTCACTTTATACATCTCCTTATTGCGCTTTGTTTTTATCTTTTCCATTTTATAGAAATATATTATCATAAATATATAAAAATTTCAATTAATATTTGTACTATATTAATAAAAAAATATA
>USQA01000054.1 GCA_900556695.1 uncultured Clostridium sp. | reverse complement strand
TTTAAATATCTTTATTATTATAATGAAATATTGATAAAGTTTATTATTAAAAAATGGTGAATTTTATTATTTAGAAAGGAGAACAAAATGAGTAAAGTAATGTGGAAACCAGGAACATTTTTATATCCATTACCTGCTGTAATGGTAAGCTGTGGAACGATGGAAAAATCAAATATTATTACAGTTGCATGGACAGGAATATTAAATACAAATCCTGCTAAAGTATATATATCAGTTAGACCAACACGTTATTCTTATAATTTAATAAAAGAAAACAGAGAATTTGTAATAAATTTAACAAATAAACAATTAGCAAAAGCTACTGATTGGTGTGGAGTAAAAACAGGAGCGAAAGTAGATAAATTTAAAGAAATGAAATTGCATAAGGAAAAAGCAAATTTTGTTAAATGCCCAATGATTAAAGAAAGTCCTGTTTCAGTAGAATGTCGAGTTACAGAGATAAAAGAATTGGGTTCACACCATATGTTTGTTGCAGATGTATTATCTATAAATGCAGATGAAAAATATATTGATGAAAAAGGAGCATTTGATATTTCAAAATGTGATTTAATAGCATATTCAAACGGACATTATTATTCGTTAGGAAAGAAAATTGGAAAATTTGGATATTCGGTGCAAAAAAGAAAAAATACCAGAAAAAAAGCTGTAAAAAAAGTAAAAAAATGCTAAAAATCAATTGACAAAAGCCAATAAAAGTGGTAAAATATTCAAGCGTATGATTATTACGGACATACGTTCACATCGTTTAAAAAAAGTAAGGTTAAATAAATACGGAGGTGTATTGAAATGGCAGCAAAAGGACCAAGAGAAAATATAACATTAGAATGTACAGAATGTAAAAGAAGAAATTACATGACTTCAAAAAATAAAAGAAATAACACAGATAGACTAGAAATAGTTAAATATTGTAAATTCTGTAAAAAACGTACAACACATAAAGAAACTAAATAGTTTAAAAGCTATTTTAAGGAGGATATAAAATGGCTAAAAAAGAAACAAAGACAAATAAAAAAGAAAATACTAAAAATAAAAAAAGTTTTTCAAAAGATTTTAAGGCAGAATTAAAGAAAGTTGTTTGGCCAACACCAAAACAATTATTAAATAATACTGTAGCAGTAATAACAATAGTATTAATTACTGCAGCAATTGTTTTTGTATTAGATTTTGTATTTGAATCTATGAATAAACATGGAATAGACAAAATAAAAACTGTAATTGATAATACTTCAACATCTGAGAATACTTCTGTATCAGAAGATACAACAACAGAGGAAAACACAACAAATGAGGAAACAGCAGTTGAAGGTCAAGAACAAACAACAGAAAATCAAACAAATATAGAAAACAATGCACAATAATAAAAAAAGGAGGCCTTAAATAAATGTCTCAGAAGGATTATGATATGGTAGCAAGATGGTATGTAGTACATACATATTCTGGCTATGAAAACAAAGTAAAAAAAGACTTAGAGAAAACAATAAAAAATCGTGAATTAGAAGATTATTTCTTTGATATAATAGTACCTATGGAAGAACAAATTGAAATAAAAGATGGAAAAAGAAAAACAAACCTAAAAAAAGTTTTTCCAGGTTATGTATTAATAAAAATGATCGTAACTGAAGAATCATGGTATATTGTAAGAAATACAAGAGGAGTTACAGGATTTGTTGGTTCAGGAACAGACCCTATTCCATTAACAGAAGATGAAATACGTAATATGGGATTTGAAGATATTCCTGTAAACGTAGATTATGAAGTTAATGAACAAGTACAAGTTATGAATGGACCATTCGAAGGGTTTGTAGGTACAGTTCAAGAAATAAATACAGAAAAACATAAAGTAAAAGTTTTAGTTTCAATGTTTGGAAGAGAAACACCAGTGGAACTTGAATTTTCACAAGTACAAAAAATAAAATAAGATTATCAAATAAAAAAAGGGAGGTGCCATTAAAATGGCAGAAAAGGAAATTTCAAATATTATTAAATTACAAATAGAGGCAGGAAAAGCATCACCAGCTCCACCAGTAGGTCCAGCTTTAGGTTCAAGTGGTGTAAATATCATGCAATTTGTTAAAGAATTTAATGATAGAACTGCAAATCAACCTGGAATGATAATACCAGTTGTTATAACAGTATATAAAGATAAATCTTTTGATTTTATAACAAAAGTACCACCAGTTGCAGTTTTAATTAAAAAATCATTAAAAATCCAAAAAGGTTCAGGAGTTCCTAATAAAGATAAAGTTGCTAAAATAACAAAAGCACAAGTAAAAGAAATTGCTGAACAAAAAATGCCAGACTTAAATGCTGCTACAATCGAAACAGCAATGAGCATGGTAGAAGGAACTGCTAGATCAATGGGAATAGTAGTTGTTGACTAATATAAAGTTATTAATTATTTAAAATAAAATTATAATTGGGAGAGATAATATCTCGTTAAAACCAAAGGAGGTAAAAAAATGAAAAAAGGAAAGAGATACGCAGAAAGCGTAAAATTAGTTGATAAGAATAAAGAATATGAAGTAAAAGAAGCTTTAGAAATTATCGAAAAAATGCCAAAACCAAAATTTGATGAAACTGTTGAATTACATGTTAAATTAGGAGTAGATTCTAAACATGCAGATCAACAAGTTAGAGGTACAGTAGTACTTCCAAATGGTACAGGTAAAACACAAAAAGTATTAGTATTTGCTAAAGGACAAAAAGCAGAAGAAGCTGAAAAAGCAGGAGCTGACTTTGTTGGAGCAGAAGAATTAATACCAAAAATTCAAAATGAAAACTGGTTTGATTATGATGTAGTTGTTGCAACACCAGACATGATGGGTGTTGTAGGTAGATTAGGTAAAGTATTAGGACCAAAAGGATTAATGCCAAACCCAAAATCAGGAACAGTTACAATGGACGTAACAAAAGCAATAAGTGAAATAAAATCAGGAAAAGTTGAATATAGATTAGATAAAAACAATATTATTCACTTAGGATTTGGAAAAGTTTCATTTGGAGCTGACAAATTATTAGAAAACTATCAAACAATAATAGAAGCAATAATAAAAGCAAAACCAGCAGCAGCAAAAGGTCAATACATAAAAAGTGTTGCAGTAACAACAACAATGGGACCTAGTATATTTATAGAACAAAAATAATTTTAATTAATAATATAGCCAAAGACAGTAGGCAAAAATAAGTCCTACCGAGGTAATATAAAAAAGAGATTAGCACTCTTTATATTCCTTGGTTAGGATATAAAGAGTGTTATTAAATTTATTTTATAAAATTTATAAAAATAGAAGTAATATCAGGAGGTGAAAAGAAGAATGGCAAGTGAAAAAGTATTACAACAAAAGAAAGAAGAAGTAAGCAAATTAGCAGAAGAAATGAAAGAAGCTAAATTAATCCTTTTAACAAACTATAGAGGTATTAATGTAGCTGATGATACTTCTTTAAGAAGAGACTTAAGAAATGTAAATGCAAAATATACAATCATAAAAAATAATATAACAAGAAGAGCATTAGCAGAAGCTGGAATAGAAGGTTTAGAAGATAAATTAGTAGGACCAACAGCAGTAATCCTATGTAATGAAGATTATTTAGAACCATCAAAAACAGTTTATGAATTCAGCAAAGATAACGATTACTATGAAATCAAAGGTGGAGTAATAGATGGAAAAGTAATGACAACAGAAGAAATTGTAACATTAGCAAAATTACCATCAAGAGAAACATTATTATCTATGCTTGCTGGAGCTTTACTTGGAAACATATCAAAAGTTGCAGTTGCACTTGATCAAGTAAGAATTCAAAAAGAAGAAGCTGGAGAAAAAGTTAGTGTTTCAGTACCAGCAGAAGAATCAGCACCTGTAGCTGAAGAAAAAGCAGAAGCAACAGACGCTGAATAATAAAAAATAGAGTAGTGAACTTAAATCACAAGAAAAAAATTTTTAGGAGGATATTTTAAAATGGAAAAAATAGAAAAATTAATTGAAGAAATCGACGCTTTAACAGTAGTTGAATTAGCTGACTTAGTAAAAGCTATAGAAGAAAAATATGGAGTATCTGCAGTAGCAGCAGCTGCAGCAGAAGAAAAATCATCATTTGATGTTGTATTAACAGAAGCTGGAGATCAAAAAATAAAAGTTATCAAAGTAGTAAGAGATGCTACAGGATTAGGATTAAAAGAAGCTAAAGAATTAGTAGATGGAGCACCAAAAACAATTAAAGAAGGTGTAGCTAAGGAAGAAGCTGAAGAATTAAAAGCTAAATTCACAGAAGTTGGAGCAGTTGTAGATTTAAAATAATTTGACATAGCAAAGACTTAAAAAATATGAAAAACAAGCCGTTTAAGGCTTGTTTTTTTGGTAAAAAAAGTATATAATATAAAACAAATTGAAAAAAATGGGAGTGATTACATGAAAGTAAGTAAAGAAGAAATTTTACATATTGCAAATTTATCTGACTTAATCTTAGAAGATAATGAAATTGATACATATTTATTACATTTACAAGATATATTAAATTTTGCAAACATAGTAAATAATGCACCTGTAGAAGGATTAGATATAACTGTAGGAAGTAATGAAGCAAAAAATGTATTTAGAAAAGATGAGATAAAAATATTTGAAGATAATCAAGGCTTATTGCAAAATGCTCCAACTCAAGATCAAAATATGTTTAAAATACCAAAAGTTATAAATTAAGGAGGTAATTTGATGGATATTACAGAATTAACAGTACATGAATTGCAAGAAAAATTAAAGAATAAAGAATTAACAATAACACAAATAACTAAAGCATATACAGATAGAATAAATGAAAAAGAAAAAGATGTACAAGCATTTGTAACAACATTAACGAAAGAAGCTAATAAACAAGCATCAGAAATAGAAGAAAAAATAAATAAAGGTGAAGAAACAGGAGAATTCGCAGGAATTCCAATAGGAATAAAAGATAACATGTGTACAAAAGGAATAAAAACAACATGTAGTTCTAAAATGCTAGAAAACTTTGTATCACCATATGATGCAACAGTAGTTGAAAAATTAAATAAAGAAAATATGATCGACTTAGGAAAACTAAACATGGATGAATTTGCTATGGGAGGATCAACAGAATATTCATATTTTAAAAAGACAAGAAATCCATGGGATTTAAACAAAGTACCAGGAGGATCATCTGGAGGATCAGCAGCAGCAGTTGCAGCAAATATGGTACCATGGGCTTTAGGGTCAGATACAGGTGGGTCAATTAGACAACCAGCTAGTTTTTGTGGTGTTGTAGGATTAAAACCAACATATGGACTAGTTTCAAGATATGGATTAGTAGCATTTGCTTCATCTCTTGATCAAATAGGACCTATAACAAAAGATGTAAGAGATAGTGCAATGTTATTAAATATAATAGCAGGACATGATGAAAAAGATACAACATCAAGTAATAGAGAAAAAATAGATTATACAAAATGTTTAAAAAATGATGTAAAAGGATTAAAAATAGGAGTTCCAAAAGAATTTTTTGGAGAAGGTATAAATCCAGAAGTAAAAGAAAAATTACAAAAAGCAATAGATACATATAAAGAATTAGGAGCCCAAATAGAAGAATTCTCATTAAATATTGCTGAATATTCATTAGCAACATATTATATAATTGCATGTGCTGAGGCAAGTTCAAACTTAGGAAGATTTGATGGAATACGTTATGGATATAGAGCAAAAGAATTTAAAAATTTAAAAGAATTATACAAAAAATCTAGAAGTGAAGGATTTGGAGCAGAAGTAAAAAGAAGAATAATATTAGGAACATATGTATTATCTTCTGGATATTATGATGCATATTATAAAAAAGCACAACAAGTTCGTACATTAGTAATGAACGAATTTAATAAAGCATTTGAAAAATATGATGTGATATTAACACCAACTTCACCTACAGTAGCATTTGATATAGGATCAAGATCAGAAAATCCATTAGAAATGTATTTAGCAGATATTTGTACAGTATCTGTAAACATAGCAGGACTTCCAGGAATATCAATACCATGTGGAATAGATGGACAAGGAATGCCAATAGGAATGCAATTAATAGGAAATAAATTCTGTGAAGAAACTATTTTAAATGCAGCATACACATTTGAACAAAAAATAAAATTTAGAGATAATTATAAACCAGAATTTAAAGGAGGTGCCAAATAAATGTCAAGAGAAGATTATGAAGTAGTAATAGGTTTAGAAGTACATGCAGAGCTTTCAACAAAAACTAAAATATTTTGTTCTTGCCCAACAGAATTTGGTGCAGCTCCTAATACACATACATGTCCAATTTGTATGGCAATGCCAGGAACATTACCAGTATTAAATGAAAAAGTCGTAGAATATGCTGTAAAAGCAGGGCTTGCAACTAACTGTGAGATAGCAAGAGACAGTAAAAATGATAGAAAAAATTATTTTTATCCAGATCTTCCAAAATCTTATCAAATATCTCAATTTGATAAACCACTTTGTGAACATGGGTATGTAGATATTGATACAAAAGAAGGAAAGAAAAGAATAAGAATAACAAGAATTCATATAGAAGAGGATGCTGGAAAATTAAATCATGATGAATTTGGTGGAGGAAGTTTAGTAGACCTAAATAGAGCAGGAGTACCATTAATTGAAACTGTTTCTGAACCAGATATGTCAAGTGCAGAAGAAGCAGAAGCTTATTTAAGAAAATTAAAGTCAATATTTGAATATATAGAAGTATCTGACTGTAAAATGCAAGAAGGATCTCTAAGAGCTGATGTTAATGTGTCAGTTAGAAAAAAAGGAGAAACAAAACTAGGAACTCGTACAGAAATGAAAAACATGAATTCATTTAGAAGTATTGTAAGAGCCATTGAATACGAAGTAGATAGACAAATTGATGTAATTGAAGATGGAGGAATAATAGAACAGGAAACTTTAAGATGGGATGATGTATCTGGAAAGACATTTCCAATGAGAGACAAAGAAGATGCACAAGATTATCGTTATTTCCCAGATCCAGATTTAGTTGCAATAAAATTATCAGATGAATATATCGAAAATATACAAAAATCACTTCCAGAATTACCAGAAAGTAGAAAACAAAGATATTTAGATGAATATAATTTATCTCAAAAAGATGCAAATTTAATTACATCTTCAAAATATCTATCTGATTTATTTGAAGGAGCGATTAAAGTATGTAATAATCCTAAAGCAGTTAATAACTGGATTATTTCAGATATATCAAGAATATTAAATGAAACAGAAACAGAACCAATTGAAATACCATTTGATAGTAATCAATTAGGAAAATTAGTTATTTTAATAGATAAAGGAACAATTAGTTCAAGCATAGGTAAAAAAGTACTTGTCGAATTATTTGAAAATCCAAGAGATCCAGAAGAAATAATAAAAGAAAAAGGATGGATACAAATTTCAGATGAGGGAGCAATAAAAGAAGTTGTACTAAAAATATTAGAAGCAAATCCACAATCTGTAGCAGATTATAAAGGTGGAAAGGACAAAGCACTAGGATTTTTAGTAGGACAAGCAATGAAAGAAACAAAAGGAAAAGCAAATCCACAAATGTTGAACAAGATGTTTATAGAAGAATTAAAAAAATAAAACTAAAAAGCTAAGAATGAAGTGAATTATAATTTGTTCACCGACATTTACTTAGCTTTTTATTTTTTAGATTTGTTTTTATATTAATTGTTTTTTTATTCCTTCTACAATAAATCCACATATAACAAATTCAATTCCAAAAATCAGACTAATTTTAAACAAAGAAATACCTATATAATATACAAAAGGTGAAGAAAGATTAATAGTATATGTAAGTAGGATATATGCAGAAATCAAACAAAGGATAAA
>USQA01000053.1 GCA_900556695.1 uncultured Clostridium sp. | reverse complement strand
CTTGAAACAACACCTTCTAGAAAAGCTCTATTTTCTTCTAATTTTTTGTTAAATGCTTTTTCTATTATGTCTTCAGCATTATCACCTAATGCAATAATTTCAGAGTTACTGTTTAGTATATCAGTAATTGCTAAAACAAATAATTGTAATTCATTTTTTGTCATTTCTTCTTTCATTGCTTTTTCTAATTCTTCTTGTCTTTTTAAAACTTCTGGAATTGCTACAGTATTAACTTGTGCTATAACAAATTTCTTTCCATCTTTATCTAATTTTTTAGCATCTAAATTTACTAATTCTTCTGCTGAAAAATCATCTAAATCAGTTCCTGCTTTTAACATTGCTAATCCATATTCATTTACATCTATTTCTGCTATTTTAGCTAATTCCTCTAAGGCTTTTTTGTCATGTTGTGTAGTAGTTGGTGATTTTAATAACAATGTGTCAGAAATAATAGCACTTGCCATTAAAACAGCTTCTTCTTTTTCTATTTTTATATTTCTTTGTAAAAATTCTTCATATAAAATTGTTGATGTACATCCATATGGTCTAGCTGTATAAAATAAAGGATCTGAAGTTTCAAAGTTTGATATTCTATGATGATCTATAACTTCAATTATTTTTGCTTTTTCAATTCCGTCAACACTTTGATTAAATTCATTATGATCAACTAAAATTACTTCTTGTCCTTCTTCTACTTTTTCTAATAATTCTGGGGCTTCAATTTTTAAATAATCTAAAGCATATTGAGTTTCTTTATTTATATTTCCTAATCTAACAGCTTTTGCTAAATTGTTTCCATTCTTTTTTTCTAATATTTCTTTAACTAAAGCTGAACAAATTGTATCAGTATCTGGATTTTTATGTCCAAAAATTAAAGTTTCTTTTTCCATTTTAAATTCCTCCTAAAAAATCTTTTATTATTATATATTTTTCTACATTTATTTGTCAAATTTTTTAAAAATACATATTAAATTTTAAAATTATTCTTTTATAATTTGTTCTAATTCTTCTTTTGAAAATTCATATTTTTTATTACAGAAGTGACATACTAATTCTGCTTTTCCTTCTTTTTCAATTATATCTTTTAACTCTTCTTTTCCAATTGTAGCTAATGCATCTTTCATATGTTCTTTTGAACAATCACATTCATATATTGGAGTTATACTTTCATCAACTATTTGTATGTTTTCATCTCCTGTTATTTTTTTTGCTATTTGTGTTAATGTAAGTTCTTCATCTAACATTTTTGAAATTGCACCTGCTTTAAATACTGCTTGTTCTATTTTTGAGATTTCCTCTTCTGTACTTCCAGGCATTAATTGTATTAAATATCCTCCACTTGATTTAACTCCATTTTTATCTACTAACACTCCTAATGCAATAGCCGATTCTCTTTGTTCAGAATTAACAAAATAATTAGCAAAATCTTCTGCAATTTCTCCTGATACTAATGGAGAAACTCCTATGTATGGTTCTTTCATACCAATATCTTTAATAACATTTATATATCCTTCACTTCCTACTGCATTTCCTACATCTAATTTTCCAATATCATTTAAAGGTAAATCAACATGCGGATTTCCTACAAAAGCTTTTACTTTAGGAAAGTTATTTGCTACTGCTACCATCATTCCTATTGGTCCAGATCCTTTTATTTGTAAAGTTAATTTATCTTGTGTATTTTTCATTTCAGTCCCCATTATTACTGCCATTGTTATTGTTCTTCCTAATGCAGCTGTTGCAAGTGGGCTTAAATCATGAGTTTTTCTAGCATCATCAACCATATTTGTTGTTTTAGCACATATAACTGAAACCTTTCCATCATATGCTAAAAATTTTACTATTTTATCTGACATTTTGTTTTCCTCCTATAAATTTAATAATACTTTTACTATTTATTTTTGTCTTTTTTATTATATAGTATAAATTTTAAAATTCAATAATACAAATATATTATTTATATTATTGAATTTTATCTTTAATTTTATTTTTTTACATATACTGTTTTAGTATCGTAAGATAATTCTATACCTTCTTCTCTTAGTATTTTCATTATTTTATAGTTAATGTTTTCTTTTTCTGCTAAATAGCTTGGATAATCAACTGAATCTGTATAACTACATACTAAAATATTAATTCCATTGTCTACAATTTCATCAAACTTAACTATTATTGATTCATCATATATTCCTTCTCTTTTTTGTAGCATTTGCTCTACTCTTGCTTTGAATTTTTCAATTTTTTCAATTGGTGTATCTATTTCTATACATAAGTTTGTTTTATATCTTCTTTTTTCCATTTTACTCCAATTTATAATTGAGCTATTTGATATTATAGAATTTGGTATATTAACTACTGAATTTTCAAATGTTCTTACTCTTGTGCTTCTAAATGTTATATCTTCAACAGTACCTTCATATTTATCCATTTGAATCCAATCTCCAACAATAAAAGGTTTGTCTAAAAATATAACTAATCCTCCAAATAGATTCTTAGCTGTATCTTGTGCTGCAAGAGTTACTATAACTCCTCCTATTCCTAATCCTGCTACTAGTCCATTTAAATTAAATCCTAAAAGTGTTATTACTATAAATCCAGCTATTATATAAATTATTGCTCTAATTATTTTTAGAACAAAATCAAACATTGAATCTTCTACATTTTGGCTTGTTTTTTCTTTCATTTTCTTAACTAAAGAAGATCCTTGTGTAAAGCTTTCTGCAAGTCCTTTTGCAAATAATATTACACTTAATATTTCAAATGCTTTTGTTACTATGTTCATTATTTCTTGATTAATATTTAATGCTAGTTTTAAAAATAATATTGCTAGGTAAAATCCTAAATTTATAAAAAATATTCGCAACGGCTTATAAAAAGCGCTTTCTTTTATTTTCTTTGAATTTCTTACTTTAAACTTAAACATTCTAATTATAATATATGTTATTCCAGAACTAAAAATCCTAAAAAACAAAATTATTAATACTGCAATAACTATATCTAATATTTGAACAGATGTTATATTTTCTATAAAATTTGTAATTTGTTCCATTTTTTCCTCCGTTACAAAACTTCTATATTACTAAAATGTAATTTATTTAATCTTTGTTTACCCCATATAATCTCTAAGTTTTTTGCTTCTGCTTGGATGTCTTAATTTTCTTAATGCTTTTGCTTCAATTTGTCTTATTCTCTCACGAGTTACATCAAATTCTCGTCCTACTTCTTCTAATGTTCTAGCTTTTCCATCTTCTAAACCAAATCTTAATTTTAAAACTTTAGCTTCTCTTGGTGTTAATGTTCCCATTACATCTTCTAATTGAGCCTTTAATAATGTGTATGCAGCTGCATCATGAGGTGCTGGCGAATCTTCATCTTGAATAAAATCACCTAAATGGCTATCATCTTCTTCTCCTATTGGAGTTTCTAATGATACAGGGTCTTGAGCTATTTTTTGAATTTCCATTACCTTTTCTACTGGAATTTCCATTTCTTCTGCTATTTCTTCTGGCGTTGGCTCTCTTCCTAATTGTTGTAATAAGTGTCTAGATGTTCTAATTAATTTATTTATTGTTTCTACCATGTGTACTGGAATTCTTATTGTTCTTGCTTGGTCTGCTATTGCTCTAGTAATAGCTTGTCTAATCCACCAAGTTGCATAAGTACTAAATTTGAATCCTTTTGTATAATCGAATTTTTCTACAGCTTTAATTAATCCCATATTTCCTTCTTGTATTAAATCTAAAAATAGCATTCCTCTACCAACATATTTTTTTGCAATACTTACTACTAATCTTAGGTTTGATTCTGCTAATTCTTGTTTAGCTGTTT
This sequence comes from uncultured Clostridium sp., assembly GCA_900556695.1. Lineage (GTDB taxonomy): Bacteria > Bacillota > Clostridia > TANB77 > CAG-508 > CAG-269. The sequence goes on along the minus strand of USQA01000053.1, from coordinate 4,266 downwards.
CATCTCCATCTAAAATTCTTTTTGCTAATTCTAATTCTTGCTCATATGTTAATAATGGTATTCTTCCTATTTCTCTTAAATACATTCTTACAGGGTCATCAACATTTACGCCTTCATAAGTTGTTTCTGTTATTTCATCAAGTTTTAAATTTTCTACTTCTTTTAAGTCTTCTATGTCTGGTTCTTCTTCATCAACATCATCATTTAATAAATCCACACCTAATTCTTCAAAAGCGTCAAACACTTTATCTATTTGGTCTGGATTAACATCATCTAATTCTGATGCTAAATCACCATAAGTTATTTTTCCATTTTCTTTTGCTTTCTTTATTATGCTTTTTACTTTTTCTTGTTTTAATTTTTCATCTGCTTCTTGCTTTTCTTTTGAAGTCTCTACTTCTTTTTTGTCTTGTTTTTCTGACATTTTCTTTTTGGCTGTTTTTCTTGCTTTTTCTATTTTTTCAATTTTTTGTTCTTTTTCATTTTTATTTGTTTTCTTATTTTCTTCTAACTCTTCTTTTTTATTTGCCATTTTTTATTCACCCCTATTTAATTCTAGCTAATTTAATAATTATATTACTTAGCTCTTTTTCATATTCCTTTTTTTGAGTTTCATTTATGTCTTCTTTTTCTAGTTCTTCTAAAATTTCAAATTTTCTTTCATTTAGCTTTTCTTTTTCATAGCTTTGTATAATGTCATCAATAGCTTTTTCTACATCTTTTATTTCATAATCATCTGCCATTATCATTGTAATACGATTTTGTTCTTCTTCTTCTAAATTGTCTAATATACCATTAATATTACTATTTCCTTTTTCAAATTCTTCATACAATTTTTTTGCAATTTGCTGATTCAAACTATCTTTAAAATCCTCTACTTTTATATTTTGTTTAATAATTTGAAACACATTTAAATCTCCCATAAGTAATAAAGATAATATTGTATTTTCTTTTTTTACTATTGCTTCTGATACTTTATTTTTTTCAACTTTTTTATGTGATATTACTGGTTTTGATTTTTCTAGAATTTTTTGTCCTTTGGCAGTTGCATAAGATAATTTATTTACTTCTGCATATATTGCTTCTTTTGATATGTTATATGATTTAGCAATTCTTTCGATATAAACTTCTTTTTCTATTGTATTATCTATTTTTGATATTAATTTAGCTATTTCATTTAGAAATTTTATTTTATCATTAGTATTATTTAAATCTAAATTTCTTTTTAAAATTTTTACTTTAAATTCAACTACTGATAATGCTTTTTCTATAAGTGATTGAAATCTTGCACTTCCATATTTTATAATATATTCATCTGGGTCTTTTGCACCTTCCATTTGTAAAATTCTGATGTCACACCCCATATTTTGTAAAATATCTAATGCTCTCATTTTTGCAGAAAGTCCTGCTTCATCTGAATCAAAGCTTAAAATTATTTGTTCTGAGCTTTTTCTAAGTAGCCATCCTTGTTGTTGGGTCATTGCTGTTCCTAGTGATGCTACTACATTTTTCACTCCTCTTTGATGCAATGATATTACATCCATATATCCTTCTACTATGAGTATTTTTTTTACATCACTTTTTTTTGCTACATTTAATCCAAATAAATGTCTTCCTTTGCTATAAACTATGTTTTCTGGTGAATTTATATATTTAGGTTTTGAATCATCTAAAACTCTTCCACCAAATGCTATAACTCTTCCTCTAACATCACATATAGGAAACATTAAACGATTTCTATATCTATCTATATATTTTCCGTTATCATTTTTATTTACTAAACCTGATTCTAGAATTTCTCTTTCTTCAAATCCTTGTTTTTTTAACGCATTGTATAGTTCGTTAAATTTTCCTGAAAATCCTATTTGAAATGATTTTAAAGTTTCGTTTGTTAACTTTCTCTTTTTTATATATTCTTGTGCTATTTTGGATTCTGGTTTGTATAAATTTTCATGATAATAGTTTGCTGCAAATTCGTTTACTTTATATACTTTTGCTTTTAATTCTTCTTTTAATGAATCTCCTCTATTTTCTAATGTTGGTAATTGTATATTTGACCTTTCAGCTAAAGTTTGTACTGCTTCTATAAAGTTAATTCCTTCTATTTTAGTTAAAAATGTAAATACATTTCCTCCAACTCCACATCCAAAGCAATGGAATATTTGCTTGTCTGGTGAAACAGAAAAAGAAGGTGATTTTTCATTATGAAATGGACATAGTCCAAAAAAGTTTCTTCCACTTCTTTTTAAATGTACATATTGTGATATTATATCTACTATATCATTTGTTTGTCTTACTTCATCAATGATTTCATCACTATATCGTACCATTTTTTCCTCACTTTCTTTATAATATTCCATTTTTAAATACACTATTATATTATTCGACGCGTTTTACATAAATCCTTCTTGATTTTTGTTTTTTATTGTTTTATAGTGTAATAATATGATATAGACCAATAAAAAATAGCACATAATGTGCTATTTTTTATTGATTTATCTTTTCTAGTTTTCATTTTTTACTCTGCATCTGTTGCATTTACTTTGATTCCAGAATTTAGAGAAACTACGGGACGCAAGCCCACATAAGTAAAGTTATAGTTGTTACCGCCCACATTACCGTGATAGCTCACGTAAAGCACATAGTAGCTGTAATAAGCAGAAGGGGAAGCAAGCCAGTAATGATAGCAATTTTTATCTCCATCTGATATACCTTCATGATGTGGATAATATAAACTATTATTATATCCGTCTTTTGCTCTCATTACACTTGAATCTATATTTATACTTGTTGGATTTGAACTTGTTCCTACATAATATCCAGTACTATTTGTATTATTGCAATATAACTTATCACTTGGTTTGTTATATTTTTTATCACATAATTTATTCCAGCTATCCATCCACATTTCTATTGTACTTCCTCCTACTGCATATTCTGCCATCCCATTATTATCTTTATAACTTTCCCAGTTACTTGTATTTAATAATGTTGATACGCATCTAGAATTTTCGTTACTACTATTTAATGTATATTTTGTTGCCTTAAATCTTGTCTTTACTGTATCTTCTACTGTTTGTAAGCTTGATGGTGCTGGGCTCCAATTTGCTCTATATTTTGTTCCTATTTTTGTCATTCCTGTATTTGAATCTAATTTTGTTGTTCCTTCATTTGCTACTGATAAATCTACATAGTCTCCTGTTATTAAGAATATATGTGTTCCATCTGAGTAGAATATTCTCCAATCATCTTGTCCATTTGTTGATGTGTAATTTGTTACTTTTAATCCATAATACGTTTCTGGATGCTCTGCTACCATTTGTGCTGTTATGTTGTTCATTACTGCTGAAATTTTCAAATTACTTACTGTGTTTGATTGTTTATTATTTCCTGCTTTGTCATACGCTATTACATATACACTATATGTTCCACTTGCTAAGTTTTCTATTTTAAATATACCATTATTGTTTTCGCCGTTTTCCTTTCCCTCTACATAGCATTTATATTTTGCTATTCCACTTTTGTTACTTGTTCCATCTTCTTTTGACTCTGCATCTTCTGCTGTTGTAATTACTTCTATTGCTCCATCTTTTACTTCTGCTGTTATAGCACAACTTGTTGGTGCATCTTTGTCTATATTAGTTACTTGTGCTACTTTTGTATCTTTATTTCCTTTTGTATCTGTTACTTCATATTCATATGTTGTGTTTGATTCTATATTTTCTTTTACAATTGTATATTCTGTTCCACTTGTAGTTATTGCTTCTTCTTCTGTTGGTTTTGTTTGTTTTATTGATTGTATTCCTTCATTACATGTTATTTTTATTGTTGCTGTTACATTTTGATTTGTATATCCACTTGGTTCTACACTACAACTTATCATTATTCCTGTCGCTTTTCCTGTTATTTGTGCTTTCTTGTTTTTATCTACTTTAAATTCATATCCTTTATATGTTCCTGTTGGTTCCTCTGATGTTTGCGCTGTATTCCATTCACATTGTTCTCCTGGTTGTGATGCTTGTATATATTGTGGTAATTTTTCTATTAATTTTGGCATTGTCAATGTTCCTAATTCATCTGTTTGCATTTCCATTATACATAAATTTAGTTCTTCTTCATATTGTGCTATTAAATGTTTTTCTTTTGCTGTACTTGCTTTACTTAATATTCCATTTTCTCCTGTTAGCATTGCTATACTTACTGCTGCTAAAATTAAAAGTACTATTATTGTTATTACTAAAGCTATTAGCGTTATACCTTTCTCAC
>USQA01000052.1 GCA_900556695.1 uncultured Clostridium sp. | reverse complement strand
CTGTATTTTCATTAGTTAATATTATAATTGGCATATTTATAATTGGATTATTTTTTGATTTTTCTACTTCTTCTTTATTGTCTTTATCTACTTCATACAATAAAACTGAATCTTTATCTGCAATATAGTCTGCAATTTCTAATGCTTGATCCACAATTCCTCCACCATTATTTCTTAAATCTATTATTAATGACTTAATTCCTTGTTTTTCAAGTTCCTTATATTGATTTTTAAAGTCTTCTGCTGTTCCTTCATCAAATGATGAAAAACTAATATATCCAATTTGATTTTCCAATACTTTTCCTTCTACAGGATTTATTTTTATATTTTCTCTTACTAATTCAAATTGTTTTGTTTCTGTTCCTCTTAAAATCTCTATTTTAACTTTTGAACCTGCTTCACCTTTTATTTTATTTGCCATAACAGACATTTCATCACCTGAATATTGAACATCATCTACAGATATTATTAAATCTCCTGGTAATATTCCAGCTTTTTCTGCAGGACTATTTTTTATTGGTGATAATACCATAACCTTATTTGTATCCTCATCTTTTACCATGTATATACCTACTCCAACAAAGTTACCTGTAGTTTCATCCATAAAATCTTTCATGTCTTCTTTTGATATATATTCTGTATATGGATCATCTAGTCCTTCAATATAACCTTTTATTGCACCTTCTTTTAATTTTTCTTCATCAACTTCCCCTAAATAATATTTATCAATAATTGATTTGTATTTATTTAATTCAGTTACTATATCATTACTTTTTGATGATGTTAAAAGCTTTGTACCAATATTGTTATTATTAGTAAAATATTGGTACATTCCAATTGATGTTAATATAAATGTAATAAAAGCTACTAATACTATAAGCATTATAATTTTATAAATTCTACTTTTCTTTTTTTCTTCCATTTTTTGCCTCCAAAATTTACAAACTGGACGGAACAAATCCGTCCAATATTTATTATATGTATTGATTTACATTATATTATAGATAATTTGCTGGATTAACTCTAACGCCATTTAGCCATACTTCAAAATGTAAATGATAACCTGTTGAATTTCCTGTAGTACCAACACTCATTATTTGTTGTCCTTGACTAACGCTTTGTCCTTTACTAACTAATCTTGAACCAGGTGCTCCATGTGCATATAAAGTCATAGTTCCATCATGATGATTAATAACAATATATTCTCCATAGCTTCTGTATCTTCCATCAGCATATTTTAATGCGGTTGATGTTTCAACAGTACCGCTTTTAGCTGCTAAAACTGGTTTTCCTGATATTCCTGCACCACTAAAGTCTGCACCTGTATGTCCTGCATATCCATACCATCCACATGTAATACTATAGCCTGATACAGGTCTAATAAATCCACCTGCACTAGGTGTATTTGATCCACTATTTCCTGAATTTAAATTATTATTTTTTCCAGAATTAGTATTATTTTTTATTGTATTATTTTTTCTTTGTTTTGCTTCTCTTCTTGCTATTTCTGCTAATTCATTAGCAATTGCTGCTTTATCTTCTTCAAATTGATCTAATTCTTTTTGTGTTTGTTTTTCATCTTCAGACAATTTAGCTACTTGCTCATTCTTTTGTTCTTTTGTAGATTGCAATTGACTAGAAACACTTTGTTTAGTTGTTTTTGATGTTGCTAATTCATTTTTACTATTTTCTAATGTTTTCTTTGTATTTTCTATTGTCTCTTTTTGTTTTTGGATTTTTTCTAATAATTCGCTGTCATTTGTTGCAATTTCACTAATCAAATAATAATTAGATATTAAATCAGTTATACTTTCAGATGACAATATAAAATCTAAATATGATGTATCTCCTGCTTCATATGTCGCAACTAATCTTGCATTTAATAATTCTTCTTGTTTTGTATAATCTTCTTGAGCTTTATTTAGTTGTTCTTGAGAATCACTTATTTGTGTATTTAAATCATTTATTTTAGAATCTAATTCTTCTATTTGTTGTTGATAAGAAGATATTTTATTTGTTAGTTCTTCGACTTGACTCATAGTATCAGTTTTCTCTTCTTTAATATTGTTTAATTCTTCTTTTTTCTCTTCTATTTTATTGTCTACATTTTTTAAATCTTTTTGAGATGATGCTCCTATAACTACATTTGTTTGAATTAGTATTGCTATAATAACTACTCCTACTAATTTCGACATTACTTTTTTCATCAGTTTTCCTCCTAATATTATAAATTTTATTCTGTAGCATTTTAATTTGTTGCTTCTGTATTTGTATTTTGTTCATTTGAATCATTTTTTGGTACTACACCATTTGTTATATATGGCATTGGATCTGTTACAACCCCATCCATTCTTACTTCAAAATGCGCATGTGGTCCAGTTGAATATCCTGTTGAACCAACTTTTAATACAGCATCTCCTCTTTTTACTACTTGTCCGACTTGAACTAGTATTTCTGATCCATGTGCATATAAAGTTGAAATTCCTCCACCATGATCTATAATTACCATATTACCATAAGCACTATTCATTCCTGCTTTTGTTACAACTCCATCATTTGCGGCTATAAAATTAGTTCCCATTGGTGCACTAATATCTACACCTGTATGCAATTTGTACACTCCTGTGATAGGATGTGTTCTCATGCCATATTTTGAACTTATTCTTGTATATCCAGGAACAGGCCAAGCAAGTTCTCCTCCAATGTATTTTGTATCTAATCCATCCATTGCCAATGATAATATTTCTGCATTTATTTCCGAAAATCTTGTATTATATTCATCTATTTTACTTTGAATATCTTTTTCTGTGTTAGATAGTTTAGAAATATAATTTTCTCTAACTATTTTTGTATTTTCTAGTATTCTTGCTGTTTTTATTTGATTTTGTTTTATTGTTGCTAATTGTTCTTTTTCATTATCTAGTTTCTTCTTTGATAATTCTATGCTATCTTTCTTTTCTTTCATATCTTCTAAAAGGTCAGTATCATAAGTTGTTAATTCTGTAATAAGAAAATAATTAGATAAGAAATCTGAAACACTTTTTGAACTTAAAATAACATCTAAATATTGAGTATCACCAGACTCATACATTGTTACTAATCTTTGTTCTAAAGTTTCTCTTTGTTTATTGTATTTATCTTCTGCAATTTGCAATTCTGATCCTACTTTTTCAATTGATGTTTGCAATTTTGCCATTTTAACATTTAGCTCATCTAATTCACCTTGTGATTTGCTTATTTTTTCATCAAGTTGTTGAACTTGTTGCAAATTTTGTGATAATTCTTCTTGCACATCACTTAATTCTCCATTTGCATCTTCAATTTGTTGTTGTAATTGCTCTTGTTCTGTTTGCAAATCAGTTGAAAGTGTTGTATTTTCTTCTGCATAAACATAAGATAATATACTAAAACAGCTTATTATCAAAATTAAAACAATACATAATATTTTACGCATGTCTTCTCCTTTATACTTTTAAATATTTTCTCATAGAAATTACACTTCCGTATTGCTCCAATTCCAATTCCTAATAACATATATACAAATATAATAGAATTAAACATATCTCCAAAACTTACTAAACTCATATTTATTACTTGCATAAATTGTGAGTTGACTAATTTTTCTGCAACAACACTGTATGCTCCTCCTACTAATGCAATTGATATAGCACTAGCAAAAACTCCTATAATCATACCTTCAACTATAAATGGCCATCTTATGAAACCATTTGTTGCTCCTACATATTTCATAATTGAAATTTCTTTTCTTCTTGCATGTACAGTAAGTTTTATTGTATTTGCTATAATAAAAATTGAAATTACTACTAATAAAATTAATATTACTCCTGTTACAATTTTAATTCCATTTGCTAAATTAATCAAAGTAGTAACAGTTTCATCTTTACTTGTAATTTTTTTAACATTTTCAAATGTCATAATTTGATCTTGAACACTTTTGCTCATATTTAAATCTGTTAATGTTACTACATATGATGCAGGAAAAATATTGTTTTCTTCATAACCAGCTAAAAGATCTTTTTTGTCTCCAAATTTTTCTTTCATTTGATTTAAAGCATCTTCTTTTGATACAAACTCTGTTGTACTAACACCATCTAATTTTCTTAGTTTTTCTCCTAATTCATCTATTTGTTCTTGTGTTGCATCATTATCAACAAATACTTGTATTCCTTGTGCTGATTCTACTTCTGATACAAAATGATTTATATTTTCTCCAAGTATTAAAAATATACCAAATATTATCATTGTTGCACACATAATCATTAATGATGCTCCAGTAGATTTTTTATTTTTAAATACGTTACTAAATCCTTCACCTACTAAATATCCTAATCTGTTATATTTCACAATCATAACCACCTTTTTTATCATCTCTAATTATTTTGCCTTTACTTATATGAATAACTCTTTTTTTCATTTTATCTACTATATCTTTAGCATGTGTTGCTACAACTACAGTAGTACCTCTCATGTTAATATCATTAAGTAAATTCATTATTTCCCAAGCTGTATCTGGATCTAAATTTCCGGTTGGTTCATCTGCAATCAACATAGATGGGTTGTTTACTAATGCTCTTGCCAATGCTACTCTTTGTTGTTCTCCACCTGATAATTCATGTGGATACATTTTAGCTTTTCCACTTAATCCAACTAATGAAAGCACCATAGGAACTTGTCTTCTTATATGTCTTGGTGTAGCTCTTACTATATACATTGCATATGCAACATTATCATATACAGTTTTATCTGGTAAAAGTCTAAAATCTTGAAACACAACTCCCATACTTCTTCTTAAAAAAGGTACTCTATTTGCTTTTAAAAATGTTGTATCTTTTCCATTTATTATAATACGTCCTGATGTTGGTTCTTCTTCCTTTAATATTAATTTAATTAATGTTGATTTACCACTTCCTGATGAACCTACTAAAAATGCAAATTCCCCTTTATCTATAACAAAATTAGCGTTTTTTACCGCTTCTGTTCCTGTATCATATGTCTTTGTGACATTTCTAAATTCTATCATTTTTTTCTCCTTAACATACTTTTCGACATTATATCTTTATTCTATCTAATCATAACAATAAAGTGATTTTTTTGCAACACTTTTTTTATAAAAAAATGATAGAAAATGTTGGTTTTTTTACATTTTCTATCATTTATCTTCTTTTTTCTCTATTTAATAATTTTCACAAAAAATTCACAATAATTATTATTTATTATTTTTTCCAAAAGTTACTTCTTGGAATAAAAAGTCACGAACTTTTCCCCAAGTAATTTCTTGGTGTAAAAATTCATTAATTTCATCTTCCATTTTTTGTTGATATGGAGTTAATTCTACTTTTATTTCTTTATTCCAATCAACATCTTGTAACCAGAAAGATTTAAATTTTGACCAAAATCCTGCTTTTACTGGTAAATAATCATTTCTTATTGTTCCAGCGTTTTCTTGCATTTCTTCTACTTGTACTCCTCCAAATACTCCTGATACTTTGTTTTCTTCTCCTAAATCTGCCATCTATGTATTTCCTCCTTTGTTTTTATTACTTCATTATATTTTATTTATACTATAATTTCATCAAATTATCAAGCATTTACATATAATTAAATATTAAATATTTGTTACGCATATGTTACATTTTCGTTACATGTTTTTATTTAGCTATTATGTAATTTTTTTCAACCTCTTTACATATAACTTTTTTCATTTTGTTTTCTAAATTTTCTTCTGATTTATAATATACTAAAATATAATTTTCAGTATGTCCTTTATACATTCCTTCTTTTTCTTCTTCAAAAAGTACTTCTACTTCTTTATTTATATAAGCTTCATTATATGTTTTTTCATTAAAATCTGATAATTCAATTAATTTTTTACTTCTCATTTCTTTTTGTTTACCATCTATTTGTTTTGGCATCTTAGCCGCTTTTGTTCCTTTTCTTGGAGAATATTTAAATACATGCATTTTATAAAATTTTATATCTTTTAAAAATTCGTATGTTTTATTAAATTCTTCTTCTGTCTCTCCTGGAAACCCTACTATAATATCTGTTGTTAATATAACATCTTCATAATTTTTTCTTAATCTATTAACTATTTCTTTAAATTCTTCTATTGTATATCTTCTATTCATTCTTTTTAATGTTTCATCACATCCACTTTGTAAAGATAAATGAAAATGATGACAAATCTTTTCTAATTTTTTCAATCTTTCGACAAATTCTTCTGTTATTAATAAAGGCTCTATTGACCCTAATCTAATTCTTTTAATACCTTCTATTTTATTTATCTCTTCTAGTAAATCTATTAGTTTATAGTCATTATTAAAATCTTTTCCATATGATGCAACATGTATTCCAGTTACTACAACTTCTTGTATTCCTTGTTTTGCTATTTTTTCTATTTCAGATATAACACTTTGAGGTTTTCTACTTCTAACTCTTCCTCTAGCATATGGAATAATACAATATGAACAAAATCTATCACATCCATCTTGAACTTTTATAACAGCTCTTGTCTTTTCTGTATATGTAACATCTCCAAAATCAACGAATTCTCTTTGTTGCATTACATCTTCCATATTTTCTTCTTTTTTATTTTCTTCTATATATTTTTCTACATATTCTACAATGTTTTTCTTTTCATTATTTCCTAGTACAAAATCAATTTCTTCCATTTGTTCTACTTCTTCTTTTGATACTTGAACATAACATCCACATGCAACAATTATCGCATTTTTATTTATATCTTTCATTCTTCTTAACATCTGTCTTGATTTTCTATCTGACATATTTGTTACTGTGCATGTATTAATTACATATATATCTGCTTTTGCTTCCCCTTCTATTACTTTATATCCTTTTTCTTTAAACTTTTGTGCCATTGCATTTGTTTCATATTGATTTACTTTGCAACCTAAAGTTATAAAAGATACTATTTTGTTATTTTTATTTTCTATCATTTTATTACTCTCTTTCTTATTTCATCTTTATATATAATACATTATTTTATATTTAACTGTCTATATAAAATTTAATTTATTTTATTATCTGCATTGTGTTTTTATATATTAGGCATTTTTCATAATTTTTCTAATATATAATAAAGACAAACGAGATCTTCCCATTTGTCTTTTTTTATTATTCTTACTTTATAGTACATCTAAATTGTCTAGTGCTTTACCTGTACCTAATGCAACACATGATACTGTATCTTGTGCTATCATTACATTAATTCCTGTTTTTTCTTGTAAAAGTTTATCTAACCCGTCTACTAAACAACCTCCACCTGTCATATATATTCCTTTGTCACTAATATCTGCTGCTAATTCTGGTGGTGTTCTTTCTAAAACTGAATGAACTGCATCTACTATCATCATTGCTGGTTCTATTAAAGCTTCTAACATTTCACTTGAATGTACTTTTAATGTTTTTGGAAGACCTGTTATTAAGTCTCTTCCCCTAACTTCCATATCTATATCTTGAATCTTTGGATAAACGCATCCTATATTAACTTTTAAATCTTCTGCTGTTCTTTCACCTATCATTACATTATGTTTTTTCTTTATATATTTTACTATATATTCATCAAATTTATCTCCGGCTACTTTAAGTGATGTACTTACAACTGATCCCCCTAATGATATTACGGCTATATCTGTTGTTCCTCCACCAATATCTACTACCATATTTCCACATGGTTTAGATATGTCAATTCCAGCTCCAATTGCTGCAGCTATTGGTTCTTCTATTAAGCATACTTTTCTAGCACCTGCTTGCGTAGCTGCATCTATAACTGCTTTTTTCTCAACTTCTGTCACTTGTGATGGTATACATATCATTATTCTTGGAGAAAAGACAAATTTTCCACATACTTTATTTATAAAATATTTTAACATTTTTTCTGTTACTGTATAATTAGAAATCACTCCATCTCTTAATGGTCTAGTTGCTATAATGTTACCTGGTGTTCTTCCAAGCATTCTTCTTGCTTCTTGTCCTACAGCTACTACATCTCCTGTATTGTTATCAACTGCTACAACAGATGGTTCTCTTAATACTATTCCTTTGCCTTTTACATATGCTATTACTGTAGCTGTTCCTAAATCTATTCCAATATCTTGTCCTAACCCTAATTTAAACATGTATATCTTCCTTCCTATATACTATTTATTTCTTTTTTATTACGAGTATGTTACGATTATATTACAGATATTGAAATTTATCAAGTGATTTTTTGTTTTTTTATTATTTTCTTAAATGTATTTGCCATTTTAGCCTTTACCTTATTTCTCACTTTCATTTTGTTG
>USQA01000051.1 GCA_900556695.1 uncultured Clostridium sp. | reverse complement strand
TGGAGATTTGAAATTTATGAACAAGTTAATTTTTTAAATGATAAATATCCAGTAAATGAAATTCATTTTATAAACAACGAATATAAAGCAAGTCTAAAAGATAATGTTTTATCTTTATATATACCCGAAAAATTACCTAATCTAAAAAATAGGTCATCTTATGCACACAAGCAAATAATTTTAAATATTGCAGAAATAACGAAACCTTATGAAAGATTATTTTATGATAAATTTGTAATTGTGGTTGTAAAAATATTTGAAAAAAGAAAAGTATGGGATATCGATAATAGAACTGTTAAACCAATTCAAGATGGGCTTATTCATGGTGGAGTAATTAGAGATGATAATTTATTTAATTGTTGTTATATGGTACAAGGATTTTATTCCGATACTCCCCATATTGAAGTTTCTGTTTTAGAAGCTGATAAAATTATAAGCTTTATTAACAATAATTTGCCAAATATTAACAAATGACCATAGCAAAATTTCAGAAAATTTTTTCAACATTTTTTTGCTATGGCCATTCATAACTAAAATATTGATATTTCAATACTTACAACATTATTTATTCTAAATTTATTTGTCTAGAGTAGAGGTATCATATACGAAAGTATATGGGACCTCTACGAAGATACAGTTTATTGAAAAGTAAGAGAGGATTGTTTAGAGATTTAGTTTTTGAAAGATTGGAGGTGTGATGAAAATGGAAAAAGGATTAATTTTACAAGAAAGAGATGTAGAGTTATTAGAATTTTTAGCAGAGTATAAGACAATAACTTTAGATAACACAGAATATATTTATGGTACAAAGACATATCAAGAAAAAAGAATATGTCATCTAGTAAAAGAAAAATATTTAACTAGGCTAAAACATAAAGAAATTTCATTAGGTAAGAAAGGAAAAGAATTTTTAGTTGAAATTGGTACTAATATTAAAGTACATTGTAGAAATCCAAATAATATAGAAAGACTAAAAGTAATTAGTGATATTGCAGCATTTACTAATTTTAGTAATACCATGAACTTTATACCTAGTTGGCATTTAAAAGATAGAAATTCTCCTACACAAGATTCCAGAAGATATTTAGGTCTTTTAACCTTTGAGCAAAATTTCTATACTGTTTATTCTGTATATGGAAAAAAAGATGATAAATACATTACTTCTCTTTATTATGACTTAAAGAAAGAACGAGAAATTTATAATTATATTATTTTTACAAATGATAGAGAAAAAATATTATACAATAAAAAACGGTTTTGGATTTAGCGATAAACACTTATACCTAATTGAATATAATGACTTTAATAAAAAAGTCATTCGAAATTATGATAAAATTAGGACCTGTATGGTTAATGATTTATCCAAAAGGCATAATGTTAAATACACTGATTTTAGACATATGGACTTTTTAGTGGATAACGAGCTTTACTTAAAAATGATGTTATTTTTAGACATTAATCAAATTTGCTATTTATCTAATTTTATTGATGTTAATTCTCGTTATCAAGATAAAATGTATTTTATTTGTTTTCCAGAAGATGAAAAATATTTGACAGATTTAATTAAAAATTGTCATACTATTATTATTGATAAATCTACGATTGAAGAATATCTAGAAAAAGATTTTATTGAAATTAATGGTATGAAAATGGATTGTCCAACTGAATAAATAGTCATTTCTAATTTTATTAATGTCTGTTCTTCAATCATTTAACTTATTAAATTTGTAATAGAAAAGGAATTATCAAATAATAATTCCTTTTCCTTAAAAGCCTCCTTAACTAATTAGTTTGTGAGTTGCTTTTGTATGGTAAAATACATTTTTCAAATTTTAACTTATCAATACTGATTTCTTGTTTATTTTTAAACTTTAAAATGTTATACACATCATTATATATAATAGCAGATATTGATAATAAACATAGTACAAAAATCATAAAAAAAGAAAATATTGAAAATAACATGCTATCCTCCTAGAAAAATATTTATGAGTTATTTTTTAATTACTTTAATATATATTGTCTTTTAAATTATCACGTCCTACATTAAAATCAGAATTATTTTGTCTAGTTTTTTCTTTAATAGATCTATCTAGTTCTTCCATTTTAGCAGATGATACTTTGATTTTTGCTTTAGGTTCTGTATGTGTTGTTGCTGACATATAGTTTAGTTTTACCTTTTTTAAAGTCATAAAATTCCTCCCTTAAAATATTTATTTTGATGTCTATAAGTTTCTCTATGTAAACTCCAAAAGGAGATTATTAAAATTAAATTATGTGAATTATATCACGATTTTGCTAGAAAGTAAAGAAAAGAACTATCATGACGATAATTCCTTTCTTTACACTTTCAATATCCAATTACAATTTAATCAGTTCTCTTAATTGTTTTTCAGTAACTATTCTTTTTCTTCCTGTCTACGAAGAAATTCTCTTGAACTTGTATCACGAAATTCTGATACTCCATATTTCTTTTCAAGTTGTTCAATTTCTTCCCGTGTTGCTTTTTCAGGTTTTAAATCTAGATCTTTGTAATCTTCAAATGCCATACTATTTTCCTCCTGTGCAATCCCCACCTTGAAATGGTCTATACACATTGTTTTTTTCATAATTGGTATAATTACTTGTGTTAACTCCCATTTTTCTAATATCACTCTTATAATGTCTAAATGCAATTTCATCTTCCTTTGAATCAACTGATGAAGACCATTTCTCTGGAATAAAAAAATCTGGTTGCAATACAATATTACCATGATATCTTTTAGCACTAATTCCAAGTTTTACTTCATTACATTCATTTGGCTTTTTTAATCTATCATCCAATTTGTATCTTCCCTTTAGTTCTATATAAAGGTGTCCTCCTGATTTACTATAATCAGTATCTTCAAATCGAATATATAAATCAAACTTACTATTTTGAACTTTTAATATCTTCTTGGTTATGCTCCGTTTAGGAATTGAAATTTTCACTTTGTAATTTGGACCATTATAAAAAACAATTACTTTAACATCATCTACTACTGAAACACCACATTCATCATCTTTCGAACAATCTTCTAGCTGTATAATTTCTCTTTTTATTTTAGATTGTTTATTTAAGTTTGCTGACTGCTTTTTTCTTTTAGACATTGATACCTCCTTAACAAATTTGTTTACAAGTGATAAATAATCATTAATTACTACATCCAACAGTTAAGTTGTGTTGTCTGCGCATAAATATCTAAAGCCTCTTGCTTAGATAGCACTTCATCATTAATCATATTAAGCATCATCTCTTCACTAACAAAACTACGTTCTGCAGTTCCATCTTCAGAAAAACTGATAAAATACTTATTTCGCGAACCCTTTACTAAAAAATAGTTTTCTTCCCGTTCACTATCATTAGTTTTAATAACGATATTTCGTTGTATCAATACTCCTATTTCTTTTTGGCGTAATTCCTCAATAACCATTCCTATTCCTCCTTGTCAATTGACCTTTCATTGTGCATTGTTAATAGTTACTATATTAAACTCCATAAGTTGTATTTCGGAGATTATAAAAAAATAATTATGCAAATATTATATCATTATTTTACATAAAAGTAAAGAAAAATCCATCTATTTTCAATAGTGCATTTGTATTTTACATAATTTGGTGTTATAATATAATTAGATTTTTGTAGTTTTAACCATTTTTCACTCAAAGTAAGTCATCAAAGTAAAAATAAATATTTTTAGGAGGCATTCTATATGAACGATAAGACTTTTGAAAACTATCAAAAACGGATGTTAGATGTAGTGCAAAATTCAAACAAACAGAGTAATGATCCATTCACAAAATTATCTAATATTTTAGAAAATTTGAAATTGTTTGTGAATAACGGTACATACTCTCAGGCTGGATTTAAGAAAGAAGTTGAAAGACAGTTTAGATCTGTTGATTCTTCTGATGAAACAGCAAGGCACTTTAAAAATACTTTAAAAGATTTCTGCTCTACCAAGAACGAAGCACTTAAAACAATATCAGAATTGCACAGTATGGTAAAACCTATTTCTACACAAATTGGCTCATGGTCAGCTGTTGCAAGTATTGCTAATGAATGTATGGCAGAAATTGAAAAAAGCATTTTTCATTCAAAGTAAAAAATAAAAACTCTAATCAAGCATTTGCTAGGTTAGAGTTTTTCATTTGCTATCTATTATTGCTACTATAATTTGATAACTTATTACATTATTTTTCAAATAATCATCAGTAAACAGTAAAGTTATAGCGAAGAATTCTTCTAAAATAACAGTTCTTATTGCTTATTAAGCCATTTTATAAATTCTTCTTTCGAAATCTCTTTTAGCTTATAAGCATTTTTCTTGTCTTTCCCTTGGTTTTTAAATAAATTATATTCTATTTCAAAAGTTCCACCTTTTGACTTAGCTAATGCTTGTTTTTTCTTATATACCTTTCTATATAAATTATAAGCTTCATCTTTTTCTAGATTTTTAGTAAATACTTTATTTGCTCCAATTTCTCTACAAGTTTTGTTATCTTCAAACACATTATCACAATAAATAACGGCTGAATTTGTTGCTAGAAAATATTTATCACAATTTTTACATTTTTTAAGATATGTTTTTTCTTGTAGGATAAAATATAACTCTAAAAATAATAAGCTATAAAAGTTATTAATTTTATAAATTTCTTTAATAGCATATCTATTATTGTCTTTATCCTTTATAATTCGTGTTAACTCCGTTTCTGTTATTTTAGATGTATCTTTATTTATTTTTATCACTTTATTAAATTCATTATGTTTTAAAATTGGATAATCTTCTATATTCTTTGTATTGACAAATATATGTAATTTTTCTAATGGACTTAAATCCTTTAATTCTATTTTCTCATTAAACAAGCAATATTCCAAAATATCAATTATTTGGCTTTTAAAGCTTTTAAATTCTTTTTGATACTTATTATATAGCCATTCCATTTTATTATCTAATTCTTCCATTTCGTTTGGATTTAGGGATAATATTTCTTTTCTTTCCTTTTCTGTTAATAGTGTTTGAAATCCATAAAATCTAAAAATGAAATAAGACATTTCTTTTAAGTCTTTTTGTATAAAGTCTAACACTATACTTCCTATTTTATTAGCTTGCTCATATATCTTTGTGGTATATTGATAATTTCCTTCCTCATTTGTTTCATAGTCTAACATAGGTACTTTTATTTGTTCTTCTTTTGATTTTTCGTTTATGTATAATTCTATCTTATTATTTGTCTTCATCTCTCCTCCAAAAAACTTTTATTTTTTAATAAAAACTATTGACATTTATGACAATAATATGTTATAAATTAAATTGTCAATAGACAATTTAATTATTTATTGTTTATTGTCAATATTAGTATACATTATATAGACACTTTTTTCAAGTCTTTATATAAAGTTTTCTATATTTAAAA
The DNA here is from genome assembly GCA_900556695.1 of uncultured Clostridium sp. Lineage (GTDB taxonomy): Bacteria > Bacillota > Clostridia > TANB77 > CAG-508 > CAG-269. The sequence continues at coordinate 2,970 of USQA01000051.1, read as the reverse complement.
AATGTTAACAAATTTTTGCATTATAATTTTAGGAGCTGATGATTATTGAAAAAAATGGATTTAGAGCGAAATGAATTAATCTATAATTTGTATTTTAAAGATAAACTAACAGTATCAAAAATTAGTAAAAAAGTAAATTTATCTATTAGTCAGATTAGCCGTATTCTATCTAAGTCCTCCCTTTATCAGCAAGAAAAGTCTAGCAGAAAAGAAGAAAATCATAAAAAACACCAAGAACAAGCAAAAGAAATTATGAGGAAAAAAAGATATAAAAAGCAAATGGAAGAAAAAGCGATTATGGATAAATTACATAATCAGGCTGCAATAGAACTTTCTTATTTTAGTTCCATATCTAAAGTTGCTTTAAGAAAAAATTGTTCAAGTGCTTATAATTATAATAATAAAAAGGAAAGATTTGAACTAAAAGATAATATGGCTTATTCGAGTGATATGCCTAAAATAATTAAATACTAATATTATTATGACTTAAATATTTAAGTCAATTTTTTTATTTTAAAAGAATTGGAGGTAAAAAAACATGAGCGAAAATGTAAAAGAAAACTACAGTATAATGTTTACCAACTATCCAGACATTGTAAATATTGAACAAATGAGGAAAATGCTTGGTGGTATTGGTGTTACTCTTGCCTATAAACTATTAAAACAAAGAAAAATTAAATCTATGAAAATAGGCAGAGAATATAAAATTCCAAAATCCTGCATTATTCAATACTTATTGGATGAACAAATTGACCTATAATTAATGATACATAAAAATTTAAAAGGTTATCATAATTTAAAACTTATGATATAATACAAAAGCTATAGGTAAGTAAACTGTTATACGGAAAGGAGGAACATTGGTAACAGGTAGCTTACAAATAAAAGGACTAGTTTATTATGTTGTCTTAAATGTGTATCCCAATAATAAGAGAAATCAAAAATGGATACCAACTACAGTTAAAGCTGATGGCAAAAAAGTAAATCAAATGAAAGCTGAAAAGTTACTTTCAGATATTCGTATGATTTATAATAAAGATTCATATATAGACAACAAAAAAACAGCCGAACAATTATTAGAAGAACAAAATCAAGGCAAAGTTCTTGAACTATCATTATTATCTCCAAGTGATAAATATAACAAAACAGAACAACTCAGGTTAAGTAATCAACCACTATCAAGTGAAGAAGAATTAATAATTACCAAATGTTTATCTGCTTGGTATAACATACCAAAAGAAGAAATGATAAACTCTTTAATGAGTATTATTAAAGAAAATCCAAATACTCATTTAATTAAAAGAATTATTACAGATTTAGTTAATAAATTATCAGATGACCCTCGAGAGCAAAGGTTACAAAAAATGGGGTATTATCGTGATATGCTATTTAGTGACTACATTAAAGAATGGCTTGAATCTATTCAAAATCAAGTTGCTAAAAGTACATATAAAGGTTATTACGACCATGTTAATGGCAGAATGATTCCCTATTTTGAAAATGAAGAATTACTTTTAAAAGATGTTACATTAGCTGATATTTATAACTATATTGAATATCTCTTTAGTGAAGGATTAAAACCTAATACTGTAAAACATCATAGGTCTATTCTGTCTTGTATATTTACTAGAGCTGTTGAACAAGAACTATTTGAATACAATTTTATTAATAACTTAAAACCTATTAAGTCAGACCACTATATTGGTAATTTTTATAAGCATGAAGAATTATTACATTTATTTGAAGTTGCAGAAAACACTACTATTCGCCTAGAAGTTATTATTGCAGCAGTTTATGGATTAAGGCGCGAAGAAGTTTTAGGACTAAAATGGGATTGCATTGATTTTACAAGAAAAACAATTACAATTAAACATACAGTTCAAAGATTTAAAATTAATGGTAAAACTCAGTTTGTAGTCAAAAATAAAACAAAGTCGCAATCATCTTATAGAACTTTACCATTATTCGATTTTATAGAAGATTTACTGAAAGAATACAAAACAATGTATGCAGAATATAAGAAGATATTTGGTAACACTTATTGTAACAAATATAAAGACTATGTTTGTTTAATGCCAAATGGAGAACTTATGAAACCTGGATATTTAAGCCATACATTTTCAAAACTATTAGAAGATAATGAATTAAAACGAATTCGTTTACATGATTTAAGACATTCTTGTGCTACTTTATTGGTGCAAAATAAAGTTCCAATTAAAGACATTCAAATATGGCTGGGACATTCTAATATTCAAACTACTATGATTTATACCCATTTGGATGAAACAAATAAAGAAGTTTCTGCACAAGTATTAGTGGCTAAATTTCAGTATATTTTGAATAATTATAATGAAAATGAACTTTATGACCTAAAAGAAGATACTTTGAATAATATTTATGAAGATATTGATAATTCTAATCAATTCCAAAATATGAAAAAAGTTGTTGCAACCGCTCAAGTTTAACAACAACCTATTTTTAAAAGGTGTTAGAAAATTTCATTAAATCTGTTAGAAAAAAATAAAATTTTCTAACAATATGATTTCTCATAAAGTTCGAAAACCTTACTTGGTGCGGATGAAGGGACTCGAACCCCCACGCCGTTGGCACTGGTTCCTAAGACCAGCGCGTCTACCAGTTCCGCCACATCTGCGTATTTCTTATTAACAATATTTATAATAGCACATTTCACATTTCTTTGTCAATAGAAATTAGCAAAAAAATTTTTAAAAAACGGAAAATATTAAGAAAGTATTTAAATTAATTATATTTATCAATTTACTATTAAATTTGTTGACTTTTAAAAAAATAAAATGATATAATTAGACAAAAAACAAAAGAGGAAGGGATAAAAATGAAAAAAAATACACACAAAAAAATACTAGCAATAGCACTAATATTAATGATAGTAACTATTTTACCAAACATAGTAAAAGCAGAAAACACAACATCAACCACAACAAAAACAAC
>USQA01000050.1 GCA_900556695.1 uncultured Clostridium sp. | reverse complement strand
AGTTTTATATCATATATTTGCTTTAAATTTGTTAAACAAGATTTTAGTAATTATTATCTAATGTTGTTTGTAAATAAACTATTATTATGTGTTCCATTTTTATTAAAAGAATATATCAATAAAATTTATATAAATTATTGTAAATTATGGAATAGAAATGATTATAAAGATAGAAAAATAAAAAGTATTACTTTAAGAAATATTAGTTTGATAATATTAAATTGCTTTTTATTTATAAGCAATTTAATATTTATATATATAAAGACACTTTAGTCTTATGAAAGAGAGGTGAGATAAATGAAAGTTTATGATTTACCAGTTATTTCATGGTGGTTTTTTTGTGATACAGAAGAAGGTGAATAAATGAGGAATGTATTAAAAAATTGGAAGTCGTTATTATTTAATATAACAGAATTATTATTAATTATGTTATCAGGATATTTGTTAAAATTAAAAATAGAAGATGTTGCTATAGTTTTAGCATTATTTTGTGGAGTAAGAATTTTTACCAAAAGTGCTATACATTATAAAAGTTGGAAAAAATGTTTATGTTGGAGTTTATTACTTATTACATCATTATTAATATTGGTTAAGATAAATATTTTTATAGCAGGGATTATGTCTGCATATGCTGCAATTATTGTTTCTAGAAAAGCAGATATTAAAGATTGCTTTATGTACAGAAATAATCCTAAAGAACGTAAATACAGAGAATTAGAATATTATATAGCCAAAAATAAAAAATCAAAAGAATTAAAGAAATTCGAAGAAATACTAATAGACTTGAATAAAACATATATGGAAAGATATAAAGTGAATCTCTATGAAGTGTATAAACTTTATTTTTTAGAAGGTAAAAGTTTTGGAGAAATAATAAAGATAACTGATATTTATGACAATCATGGTGTTACCAAAGCTTTAGATATAATATTTTTTAGTTTTAATACATATATAGTAACAATAGGAGAAAAAGAACAATTAAACTTAGAAGAACTAACTTATAATAGTTAGTTCTTTTTTTGTGTGTAATAAAAAATATAAAAAAATAGTATAGTGTACACTGACATTTTAAATGTCGAATATTGTAAAATAATATCAAGAGTTGTAAAAAATAAATTCAAGGAGAAAATATAATGAAAGATATAATAAAAAAAGAAACAAAAGTAAGTTTAGAAAGCTTAGTTAAAGAAAGAATTAATGAAAATAAAAAATTATTTAGTAAAGATGAAAATAAAGTGATTTTATCAAATGTTAATCTCATAAATAAAATATATTTGATAGGTTTTTTAGATAACAAATTTTAATATAAAAAATATAAGGAATTTATAGGAGTTGAAATAAGATTTAATATATGTTATACTTGAATAAGTTACATAATACAGAAAAAGATTTGTATATAAAAAATGAAGTATATAAATCAAACAAAAAGAAACTGTTGATTTGGCAAAGAATGGAGGTACTTATGGGAATGCGGCAGTTAAGAAATTGTGTAATTATCTTTATTGTTTTCTTCTGTGGTTCGGCTTTGGGCTTAAGGAATGAATTGTTAATATTGACAATATTATTGCTGATAATATTACCATTGCTTTATTTATCGGTGGTATTTATTACGGTGATGGATCTTCGATTTGACTATGATGAAGTAAAAGCATCTTATAATTATTTAGAAGAAATAAGAAAAGAAAAATTAAAAGCCCAAATAACATCTTCTAATGATATGGAAGTTTTAGAGGATAAAGTATTTGAATATAATAGTCAGATAAGAATGATAGGTAATAAAATCATATTAGATTCTGAAAATTATTTATCAAATAAAAGGTATAAAAAAATCATACCAGAAGATTTATATAAGCTCCAGAAGGAAAAGTTTATAGAGCTTATTGAGAAAGCTAAAAAGATAATTATAGAAAATTAAAAGAAGATGCCATAATGGCATCTTCTTTTATATATTTATATTGACAAAAAACATAAAGAGATATAAAATATGAACTACAATACAACTTTTATAAGTTTTGTAAAAATAGTATAAAATGAAAAATACAATTAGTTTATATATACTAATTGTTATATAAAGGAGGAATTATAATGGAATTAAAAGGAACAAAAACAGAAAAAAATTTAATGGAGGCATTTGCTGGTGAATCACAAGCAAGAAATAAATATACATATTTTGCAAGCAAAGCTAAAAAAGAAGGATATGAACAAATTGCTGCTATCTTCCAAGAAACAGCTGATAATGAAAAAGAACATGCAAAAATGTGGTTTAAATTATTACAAGGTGGAGCAATAAAGACAACAACAGAAAATTTAAAAGCTGCAGCAGAAGGTGAAAACTATGAGTGGACAGATATGTATGATAGAATGGCAAAAGAAGCTAAAGAAGAAGGTTTTGATCATATTGCATATCTTTTTGAAGAAGTTGGAAAAATTGAAAAAGAACATGAGGCAAGATATAAAAAATTATTAGAAAATGTAGAAGATGGATTAGTATTTAGCCGTGATGGAGATAAAATATGGAAATGTAGAAATTGTGGACATATTGTAATTGGAAAACAAGCTCCAGAAATTTGCCCAGTTTGTAGCCATCCAAAAGCATATTTTGAAATAAAAGCAGAAAATTATTAATAAGAAGGTTTTATTAAATATATATTTTAGAAAATTAAAATGTAAATTTTAATTTTGAATAAGTCTAAAAAAGTTGAAGTATATAAAAAATATACTTCGACTTTTTTATTATAGGTGAGTTCTAAATTAAGACAATTCAAGCTGATTTAAGATATTCTCTATTCATAGTAAAGTAATATTTTGAATTAAAAGCTTGAGTAGCGCTAGCTTACGGATAACCCATGAAACCTCGAAAGTTTTAATGAAAAATATTAGTTTACTATGAGTAGAGAGCAAATAAAGTTTAGTTTTATTCTATAACTTTTATTATAAATTGCTTGAAAAAAAGGAAGAAAAATCATATAATAATATACATAAGAAAAGGAGAAAATTATGCCAAAATTTTTTGTAGCAGAAAATCAAATTAATAATAACAAAATAACAATAATAGGTAATGATGTAAATCACATAAAAAATGTATTAAGGCAAAAAAGTGGAGATAAAATAACAATATGTGATATTTCTAAAGAACAAGATTATTTATGTGAAATTGATAAAATTGAAGAGAAAAGTATTGATTGTAATATAATAGAAAAATTAGAAAATAATACAGAGTCAAATGTAAAAGTTACAATATTTCAAGGACTTTCAAAAGCTGATAAACTGGAATTAGTAATACAAAAATCAGTAGAATTGGGAGTATATGAGATATATCCAACAGAAATGAAAAGATGTGTTGTAAAATTAAATGAAAAAGATAAGTTAAAAAAAATTCAAAGATGGCAAAAAATATCTGAAGTAGCAGCAAAACAATGTGGGAGAAATATAATTCCAAAAATAAATAATATAGTAAATGTAAAAGAGGTTTGTAATTTATGCAATGAATATGATATAGTATTAATTGCATATGAGAATGAGAAAGAAAACACCTTAAAAAAAGAATTAAAGAATTTAAAAAAATTAGACAAAGAAGAAATAAAAGTAGCTGTTATTATTGGCCCAGAAGGAGGAATTGCACCAGAAGAAATTGAAATGTTTGAAGAAAATGGAGCTAAAATAATTACATTAGGAAATAGAATTTTGAGAACAGAAACAGTTGCATTAAGTGTTTTAAGCATAATTATGTACGAATTGGAAAAATAGGAGGAAAAAATGAACAAAAGAGCAATAGAAGAAATGGAAGATAAAATACAAGAACAAAAAAGAATTCCAAAAGAAGTTTCTCAGGAAATTATGAAAAAATTATTCATAAATCTGCTAAAAGCAATAGGGATTATGATTTATTTTGTAATATTAAATTTGGCATATGTTAATGTAGAAACTAAAATTTTAACTCAGTGTATAGAAAGTTTTGCAGGAATATTTTTAATAGCTGGATTAATTGCTTTAGAAGTGGCATATAAAAAAGATAGTGGAACAATTGCTATTACAGGAATAGAATTATTGGTTATATCATTTTTTACATTGTCGGCTACACATATATCAACATTAATGAAGTATAATTTTAGATTTTATGTTTTAACATTTTCTTATATTTTTTCAACATATTATGTATTAAAATGTATTATAATTTATACAAAAGAAAGAAGAAAATATTTAGAAAGTTTAAGTGATATTTCTGATATAGTAAAAGAAGATAAGCCTATAGTAAAGGAAGCTAAAAAAAGAAATAATAAATCTAAAAAAGAGGTAAAAATAAATGATTAAAAGTATGACTGGATATGGAAAAGGTAACATATCTGAAAATTTAAGAAATTATCAAGTTGAAATCAAAAGTGTAAATCATAGATATTTAGATATATCAGTAAAAATGCCAAGAGTATTAAGCTATTTAGAAGAAGATGTAAAAAAAGTAATTTCATCAAAAGTTAAAAGAGGAAAAATAGATGTATTTATTACATTTGAAAATTCTTCAACAGAAGGAAAAGAGATAAAAATAAATAATGAAATTGCTAAAATGTATATTAATCAACTAAAACAATTAGCAGAAGAAGAAAATATTTTGGCAAATATAGAAGTAACAGAAATTTCTAAATATCCAGATGTTTTAAGTATTCAAAATACTCAAGATGATGAGCAAATAAAAAAAGAATTAATAGAGGCAACAACAATTGCAACAGATAAATTAGTTCAAATGAGACAAGTAGAAGGTTCTAAAATGGCTGAAGATTTATTAAAAAGAATAGAAAAAACAAATCAAAAAATTGAAAAAATATCTGAACTATCTACTGGACTTATTGAAGAATATGTAGTAAAATTAGAGAATAGAATAAAAGAAATTTTAAAAAATCAAGAAATTGATGAATCAAGATTGGCACAAGAAGTTGTAATATATGCTGATAAGTGCTCAATAGAAGAGGAAGTTACCAGATTAAAAAGTCATATATCACAATTTAAAGAATTAATCAATTCTGATGATGCTGTAGGAAAGAAATTAGATTTCATAATTCAAGAGATGAACAGAGAAACAAATACAATAGGATCTAAAGCAAATAATTTAGAAATTACAAATGGAGTAATTGACATTAAGACAGAAATAGAAAACATAAGAGAACAAGTACAAAATATAGAATAGAAGGGAATGATTTTAATGCAATTAGTAAATATAGGATTTGGAAATATTATTTCTGCTGAAAGAATTGTAGCTATTGTTAGCCCTGAATCAGCACCTATAAAAAGAATGATACAAGAAGCAAAAGATAATAAAACAGCAGTAGATGCTACATGTGGAAGAAGAACAAGAGCGGTATTGGTTATGGATTCAGGACATATGATATTATCAGCAGTTCAACCAGAAACTGTTGGAGGAAGAATTGATAAAACGATTTCACAAGATGAAAAAGAATAATAAAGTTAAAAAGGAGTGATTTGAAATGATGGTAAACCCAAGTGTTACAGAATTATTAACAAAAGCAAAAAATAGATATGAATTAGTAATTGCAACAGCAAAACGTGCTAGACAAATAGCTAATGGTGCTGAACCCAAAACTAGTGTTAAGGAAGATTCACCAGTTACTTTAGCTGCAAATGAAATTGCAGAAGGGAAGGTAACAATATGTTAGTAATATTATCTGGAGTTTCAGGTGCAGGAAAAGATACAATAAAAAAAGAATTAATAAAAAGAATGGAAGATGTAATATCTCTTCCATCTTTTACATCTAGAAATCCACGTGAAGGAGAAGAAGAAGGTGTTCAATATCATTTTATAACAAAAATGGAATTTGAAGAAAAAATAGGAAATAATGAATTTTATGAATATGATTTACACCATGACAATTATTATGGAACATCAAAAAAATTAATGAATGAAAAAATTGAAAGTGGAAAAATAATAGTAAAAGATATAGAGGTAAATGGAACAGAGAATTTAATAAAATTATTAAAGGATGAAACAAAATTAGTAACTATATTTTTAAAAGTTGAAAAAGATGAATTAAGAAGAAGATTAATTGCAAGAGGAGATAACTTATCAGAAGAACAATTAGAACTAAGACTTGGAAGATTAGAGTATGAAGAATCTAAAATTAAATTATACGATTATGTTATAAAAAATGATGATTTTGAAAAAACAGTTGATATAATTCAAACAATAATAGAAGATGAAAGAAAATTAGAAATGTCACAAAAATAGTTGTGGCATTTTTTTATAATTTTTGATATACTATAAATCAAAGATATTTATATAGGAGAAAAAATGGTAGCAGAAGTAATAATAAATAGAACAGCAAAAAAATTAAATAGAACTTTTGATTATAAAATACCTAAAAACTTAGAAGATATAATAATAGTGGGAAGCAAAGTGCTAGTACCATTTGGAAAAGGTGGAAAACTAGAAGAAGGATTTGTTGTAGGTATAAAAGAAAAATCAGAGTATGAAATAAAAGAAATAAGCAAATTAGAAGACAATTTAACAGAAAATCAAATTTGTTTAGCTAGATGGATGGCAAAAAGATATTTTTGTAATGTGTCAGATTGTATAAAATTAATGCTTACACCAGGAACAAGAAATAAAGATAAAGAAAAAAGAATACGAGACAAAAAAATAAATTGCGTATTTTTGAAAAAAGATATAGAAGAAATAGAATTTGAAATTGAAACAAAGAAAATAAAATCAGAAAAACAAAAGAAAATATTAAATTTTATTAAAGACAATGAAGGTGCTACAATACCAGAAATAGAAATGTTTACAGATTGCTCAAGGGCAATTGTAAATACATTAATAAAAAATGGATATCTAGAAATAGTAGATAAAAAGATAGATAGAGATCCTTTGGCATATAAACAAATGTCAAAAACAAGTAATCTAGAGTTAACTGAAGAACAAGAACAAGCATATAAAAAAGTAGAACAAGCAATTATATCAAAAGAAAATAAAAGCTTTCTTTTATATGGAATTACAGGTTCACGGAAAAACAGAGATATATATACAATTAATTCAAAAAGTATTAAATATAGGAAAAACAGCTATATTATTAGTCCCTGAAATCTCACTTACTCCACAAATGATAGATAGGTTTATTTCAAGATTTGGAAAAAAGGAAATAGCGGTTTTACATAGTAAATTATCTGTAGGAGAAAGACATGATGAATGGGAAAGAATAAGAAAAAATGAAGCCAAAATAGTAATAGGAGCTAGGTCTGCTATTTTTGCTCCTATGAATGATATTGGAATAATTATTATAGATGAAGAACATGATAGTTCATATAAATCAGAAGCAAACCCTAAATATAATGCAAAAGAAGTTGCAAAATATATAGCAAAACAAAGTAAATGCCCATTGCTACTTGGAAGTGCTACACCTGACATTAATACATATTATAAATCATATGAAAATGAAGAAATAGAACTTTTAAAACTAACCAAAAGAGCTAATAGCTCATCATTGCCAAGCGTAGAAATTGTTGATTTGAAACAAGAACTAGCAAATGGAAATCGTTCAATGCTAAGTGTCGATTTGTATTCAGAAATAGAAAAAAATTTAGAACAAAAAAGACAAACAATATTATTTTTGAATAGAAGAGGATATTCTACATTTATTATGTGTAGAGATTGTGGATATACAGTTAAATGTAAAAATTGTAACATAAGCTTAACATACCATAGCTATGAAAAAAAATTAAAATGTCATTATTGTGGATATGAAGAAAAACTTGTTACAGTATGTCCAGAATGCCATAGTGATAAAATCAGATATTTTGGAACAGGAACTCAAAAACTTGAACAAGAAATACATAAACAATTTCCAAATGCAAGAACAATTAGAATGGATGTAGATACAGTAACTAAAAAGAATTCACATGAACAAATATTAAACAAATTCAGAGACGAAAATATAGATATTCTTATAGGAACACAAATGGTAGTAAAAGGTCATCATTTTCCAAATGTAACATTAGTAGGAGTTATTGCAGCAGATAGTTCTTTAAATATAGATGATTATAGAGCAAATGAAAGAACTTTTCAAATATTAACGCAAGTGGCAGGAAGAGCAGGAAGAGATAAATTACCAGGAAAAGTTATTATACAAACATATAATCCAGATGACTTTAGCATTCAATGTTCTAAAAAACAAGATTATGATATGTTTTATGAAACAGAAATCGCATTAAGGAAACAGTTGAAATATCCACCATTTTGCGATATAATAGTAATTGGATTTAATAGTACATCTGAAACAGAAATCATAAAAACAAGTGACAAAGTTTATAGTTATTTAAAAGAAGAAATAAACAACAAAATAAATATTGCAGAAGAACAAGAGTATAAAATTTTTAAACCAATGCCATCACCAATAGATAAAATTCAAAATCGCTACAGATGGAGGATTATAATAAAAGGCAAAATGAATGAAGAATTAAATAAGATATTAAATAAATGTTTAGAAAAATTTTATGATGAAAACAATAAAAATACAAGAATATCAATAGATGTAAATCCAAATAATATGACTTA
>USQA01000049.1 GCA_900556695.1 uncultured Clostridium sp. | reverse complement strand
TTCATATTTCTCCTCTTTTATAATCCAGTTTTAAAATGGTAATTCTTCAACATTAAAATTTATTTTTGTTTTTACATATTCAATAAAAGATGTTTCAAGTTCTGGAGAATTTTTTTGTACTGCTTCAAATTTCTCACTTAATAATTCATAATATTTTTTATCTATTTCATATTTATCATAAACTTGAAAATTCTCAATAAACTTTGATGCTGTTACTGTGTCAAAAAATTCTAATTTTTTTAAATTTTGTGGTATGCTCTCTAAAAATTTTTTTACAACTTTATCTGACATTGGATTTGATAATGTAAATGTTGGTTCTACATTCTCATTATATTCTCCATATCTAAACAAACAAATCTTATCCATTATATCTTGTAATGCATTTTTTAATTCATTTATATCTATATCTTTATTGTGTTTATCCACCTTTATTTGAGTATTTCTTTCTTGTACTTGTTTTTTATCTGAGTTGTATTTTTCAATTTCATTAAATATTTCTTCTACACTTTGAAATCTTTCTTGTGGATCATCATTTAAGCATTTGTCTACAATATCATCTAAAAAATGCATTCTTGGTGTATTAAACTTTTCATATAACCTCTTTCTATGAGTTCCCTTTGTCGTTTTTCCAAAAACTAACCATTGAGTTATTTGTCCTATAGCATATATATCCATTGTTGCGTTTGGTATTGTTTCACTGTTTCTCTGTTCAGGAGCTGAAAAATCAAAGTTTGCTAATCTTTCTCCTTCCGTTGTATGCCCTGTTTTTTCAAATATTTCAGGGTTATAATATGCTATACCAAAATCAGCGATAAATAGTCGTCCCTCTTCATCTATTAGAATATTATCAGGCTTTAAATCTCTATGAAAAATACCTTGTTTGTGTATATTGGAAGTAGCATATAATATTTGTTTTACAAAATCTATTATTTCATCTTCACTATAATTTTCATCATATACTAATTTACTTATATATCTTTTCATGCATATTAATGGATATATATTATTATTGATAACTATTTCATCATAAAAATACATTTTTACAATTCCATCTTTTTCACTTAATTTAAGAATAACATTTCCATATTCACATAAAAATCTATTTAATTTTTCTTTACTATTATTTATTAAAAACTTAATTGCAACATCCACATCTGCCATCTTTCCAAAATAAACCGTTCCATTTCCTCCTGATTTACTTTCTAAATTGTATATTAATATTTTCCCATACTTTGTTTTTAAATATAAATTATTTATTTTTAAATAGTCATTTATCTCTCTTATTGATAATTTATTTGAAATTATTGACGTCTTAGAATTTAATATTTTTTGTTCATAAATGTCTATAATAGGATACAATCCTTCTCTTAATTTTTCTCTTCTTTCTTGATATCCACCATATTTTTGCATATTCTTTCTAAAATCACTTTTTGTTTTTACGAGATCAAAAATTTCAGGCATATCAAAGCCTTCTTTTTTTGAATCCATTTTAATTTCTAATAGATTTTTAGAAAATTCTTCATCTGTTATTGATTCATTATTATATGTTGCAATCTTTTCCAGTTCTGCATAATAATTATTTATTTTTTCTGCATTCATTTCATTCACTCTCAATTCTATTTTTTTGCAACATTTTATCATGTTTTTATGTTATTTACAATAATCATACCTCATTTTTCCAACAGTCCCAGTCATCTACTGTTTGTCTTGCAAACAATTCTATTCTAGGCATATCTTCTACAAGTTCAACTATTTATCTCTTACTATTGCAGGTTTCTTACTGTATTCTTCTATATGTGTATCAATTATTTGTGATACTTTATTTGATTTTCTTTTTATTGTTTCCTTTGTTCCAATTAAGCAGATTTCTAAATTTGTCCTAGTCCAATGTCCAATACCACAAAAACAAGTATCACCTTTTAATTTCTTTTAGTTAGATTTGATTCCATTTTTTTTATAAATTCCTTCCATCTAAAAAAGACTTCACGAAGAAGTCTTGGTGGAGACAATGGATTTGCACCATTTTAAGCCTCAGTCTATATATACACTATTAGCCATATTATATTAACCGAACATCTCCATATAAAATAATATACTAGAGGCTTTTTTACTTTTCATTAATTTTTTCACAATATCCTCTCCCTTCATAATAATTTCATTAATCACAAATTCATTAAATATTACAAAGATGTCTATAAAAAATGATTTTGGCAAACATATAAGTTCTAGAGTTAGGATAATGATAACTAATAGTTTCAATAGCTAATTTTATAATTAAATTATAACTCTCTTTTTATAATATTTCAATTTTTTCTTATTATAAATCTAATATTGAAATATCATTTTTATTTATTAATTGTTCCTCATTGACCTTATAAGATACTTGCCCTATTTGACTTGTACCATTGTTTATTTTAGTTGCGTTATAATTTATTTCCACAGTCTGTAAATACCAATTTTGTAAAACATCTTCATAATAAACTTTCAAATTCATTAAATATTCCTTTCCACTTTCCAAAGCAAAATATCTATATATTTCCTTATTTTCATTTTTTTCAATTGGTATTTGTGTATCTGCTCCTAATAATCTATATCTTTCAGAAACCATATCTGATTCTAAATCTACAATTATTTTTTTTACGCTGTTCAATCCTATATTTTTTATAGATATATTTAATTCATAAGAGCTAGTTGTTTTTCCACTATATTTACTTATTATTAAATGATCTATATCAATTTTCTGATTTTGAGAACTAGTTTCTATTTTATATTTTAATAAAGGCATATTTTGTATTCTATTATTCTCTGAACTCCTTTTTTCATTTTCTTCATCATTCTTTCTTATTTGATATTTTGTCATTAACACTAAAGCCAAAGCTCCTATAATTGCTGAAACTATACTCGATATATAATTTCCACAAAATGATAACCAACTTTGCGTATCTAAATTTTTATCTAATGTTAGCATTGAAGGAATATTGAATCTATCACAATAATATATTATGATTGGTGCCAATACTATAAAATAAACACATACATATAATATTTTTTCTAATAAACTATTACATTTTTTATATTCTTTATATGTAAAAATTCCAAATACTACCATTATTACAATCATTATTATCAAACTTACTATCATAAATTCCTCTTTCCTAGCTTGTTATACTTTCTTTTATAATTTTTGAGCTATTTTTAGATCTTATTTCATAATCAATTTTTATTTTATTACTTTTGAATAATATTTTAGATTCTAAGAACATTGATTTATTATGCATTAGTTTTTTAAAATCGGTTTTTATTATTATCTTATTATCTTCTTCATATATTGAATTTTCAAATATATCCTCTATGTCATATTTAAAATCATCGGCTTTTTCCTTTAATTCCTCTAAATATGTTTGTTTACTACTATACATTGTTCCTATATATGATGGAATATGTGATGATGTAGCAGTTGCTATAGCTGGATAATAATACTCATCTATACTACTTACTCTTGGGCATTCTATCAAGTCTTCTTTTAAATCATTATACATATTTCCTAAATATTTAATTACATCATCTTTAACAATAAGTGTATCCTTTCCTATAAATACATCTTTATCTATAATTAATTTTAATTCTATATCTTCATCAAGATAATTTCCTATATTTGAAAGAACTAAATTAGTGTTATATATTTTAGGTAATCCTTTACAATAGTAATTTATTGCTAAATATTCAAGTATATAACTATCTAGCTCTTTTAACTTCCAATATCTATCTATTTCATTTTTATCTCCGTATAGAGTTTTACTAATTGGACTTAGACCACCTCCATTGAAAGTAGTTTTCCATCTAATATTTTTAAATTCAAATATTAAATCTTCATATTCTAAATTTAAATCTTTTAATTCTTCTTTTATAAAACTTTCTTTTTCATCATCAATTTTAACAACTTCATCACTTATTAAAAAAGACACTCCTACTCCAAATGAAAATTCTTTTCCTTTTAATTGGTTAATATCATTAACAAGTTGCTTTAATTTTTCAAATTTTTTCTCTTTATATTTCTCTATTATTGAATTAACTTCTGATAACTGTATTTTATCAAACAAATTTCCATCTGAGTATGATTGAACCACTAATTTACTATTTTTGTTTTCTTTAAACATATACTCAAGATCTTTTTTATTCGCTATACTTGTTGTACTTCCTTTTCTAATATATATTTCATTCTCTTTTAATTTTCCAATTTGTTTTTTTACCATAAATGGTCTGTTTGAATTATTAATTACTGGTATTTGAATTACAAGAATATTTTTTCCATCAATATTTAATATTCTGTAATTAACAATCAAATTTTCATATATATATGTATTGATTATTTGTTGAAATTCAGCTTCATCTCTTATTTGTTTTGTGTCAATTTCTCTTAATTTTGTACATGCATTATTTTCCTCAACCGCACCAATTATAATATATTTATTTCTAATACTGTGTGAATTTGCTAAAGCTAATATATCTTTAACTAATTCTTCCTTATGATCCTTTTGATAATCATACTCTTTAAAGTCCAAATAATCACCTTCTTGATGACAATCTATCATTTCTTTTACTTCATCTTCAAATTCCATAATTGTTACCCCTTCATCCGAGTATTATTTTATCACATTTTATATCTTTTCACAACTAAACCTCATTTCCCCAACAATCCCAACCATCTACTGTTTGTCTTGCAAATAATTCTATTCTAGGCATATCTCCTACAAGTTCAACTATTTTATCTCTTACTATTGCTGGTTTTTTGCTATGTTCTTCTATATGAGTGTCAATTATTTGTGATACTTTATTTGATTTTCTTTTTATAGTTCCTTTTGTTCCAATTAAGCAGATTTCTGAATTTGCCCTAGTCCAATGTCCTAATCCGAAAAACCATGTATCACTTATTTTATTTCTTTTTACCCAATTAAATCCACAAGTTTTGTACTTAAATCCCCATTCTTTCATAACTTTTAGTCCATCTAATAAGCAAGGAAAAGTTACCCATAAGAAAAGGACACAATCTTTTTCTGATATATTCTTGATTGTATCCTTCATATTAACTATTTCTTCAACTTTCATTGTCTTATAATGTTTTTCTGCTGTTCCCATTCCATCTCTCCATGTATTATAATGCCATGGAGGATCTGCATAAATTATATTATATTTATTTTCCGTATTATTTATATCTATTACCAATTAAACCTCCTTGTTTCCAAATAAATATTCTCTAGGATTTATAAAATCTCCATTTTTCGATTTTCTAATTTCAAAATGCAAATGTGAGCCTGTGCTATATCCAGGATTCGGATCACGATTAGGATCTCCTCCTTGAATTCCAACAACAGTCCCTTGCTGTATTTCTTGTCCTTCTATCACATCAATCCTAGCCAAATGTGCATAGAAGGTATAATAAATTGTTCCATTCTCAGTACTATGTTTTATTTCTACACAATTTCCATAGCCTTGTTGTACTCCTGCAAATACAATAGTTCCTTTTTCAACTGCTGTAATATTTGAGTGCCAAGCTCCTGCTAAGTCTATTCCTGTATGAAAACTCTGTTTTCCAGTTACAGGATGAATTCTTGTTCCAAATTCACTTGTTACAGTTGCATTTTGAACAGGCATAGGAAATGTTCCATTATATTCTAAATCTTCAATAGTTACAGTAGGAGCATAAGTGTCGTGCATTTCAACTAATGAATAATAAGAACTATCTGTAGCTTGTCCATCATCTTCAAATCCAAAGAAACTTTTTATTTTATCTATTGTTGATGTTAAAGCAAATAGTGGTATCATTATTATAAATGTAAATACCACTATCCCTATAATTATTCCTATAATTAATCTTTGTCTTTTTTCTTCATCTGTTATTTGACTTATTACTATCTTTGCGATTAATTTTGCTGTAGCAGGATCTAAAGCCATTACCTACCACCACCTTTACCAAAATACTCAAACTCAATAGGAAATATATCAAACCTAACAAATATTCTGTTTGAGCCTATGATAAATAAAGCCAAACCTCTTTTCTTTTTATATAAAAACTCTGATTGTCCCTCACTTAACTTAAATAGCTCCGTTGTTTCTTCTAAATTCACTCCATCAGTTCCCATCAATATTTTATATGTAGCCATATCAAGTATAGCTTGTCCATACATTTTTATTGAATCATCAAGAAAATCTACAATAGAATGTGAAATTATAACTAAACTTCCTTCATATTTTCTACATCTTTTTGCTACATTTCTTAAAAATATTGTTGTTTCAGGAACTCTAGAATCAATTAACAAATAAGCTTCATCACAAACTAGCATCGTTTTTTCTTCTTTATCTCTACTCATTATCTCCCAACAATAAGTTAGAATATTAAAATATTGAGCTCTTTTTACTTTGTCATCTGCATTTTGTAAATTAAAGGTATCAAAACATACGATTTTTGCATTATCATCTATTGAAGTATAACCATTAAATAAGCCTTTTTCAGCACCAATGCTAATACCTCTTAATAGACTTCTTAATGTTTCATATATTTTTTGTTTTTCCTCATCAATTTCATTACTTGCTTTCTCTCTTAAAAGATTATATAAATCTGTCATAATAGGAAATTTATTATTTGGTATTCCTGAAATATCTGTATCCCAATCAATATTAAATCTGTTATATAATTCTTCTAATACTTCCTCTAATCGAGCTATATGTATTGAATCAAGTTCAGGATATAACAATTTAAAAAATGTTCTTAATGTTTGAAAATGTAGAGCCATTGCTCCCATTCCTTTACTTTTATATTCAACTTCATCTGCTTCTTCATCATCTAAAGGAACTTTTTTAATTTGTAATGGATTTATTATTCCACCTTTACCACTCCCTACATCTATCCATTTTTCTCCTAGTTTCTCAACCATTTCTTTTTCTTCTCTTTCAGGATCTATCAAAATTACTTTCGTATTAGTCATATATTCATTTAATATTAAGTGCTTAGCAACTGTAGATTTTCCAACTCCTGCTGTACCCATAATTACAAAGTTTGAGTTTGTTCTATCTCCTCCTCTTTTCCAAGGATCAAGTATTACAATTCCTCCCTTTGTATCTCTAGCAAAATAATATTTATTTCCATCATTAAATCCTGAACTTGAAAAAGGTAATCCACCAATCCATGTACTCTCTAGCATATTTCTATCTGCAATACTTTTTACAACTGGATCTGTAATAGAAAAAGGCGACATTAACTTCAATGAGTTTTTACTCAAATTCGTTAATAATCGCCCTTTCATTTGCATTGATGTAAGCCTTGTCAAAACTGCCTTAGATCTTTGTTTTAACTCTTCTTCATCTTCTGCAATTACCATTATTGCTATTGTTACATATACTACTGTTTCTCCGTTTAGATCTACTTTTTCAATTAAATCTCTTGCATCTTGTATTTCTCTTTCTGTTCTTTGTCTTAATATTTCATCTGTTATTCCTTCATATTGTGATTCATTTTGTTTTATTCCCCTGCTTATGTTTTGCATTAATGTATCTTTTTCTGTTGGAGAAATATTTAAACAACATACTGTATTTGGTATATTTGCAATATTTTCAAGCCATCCTACTCTTACCTTTTGAGGATATTTTGTTATCACATATATTCTTCCTAAATAATCTCCCACTCTTATATAGTTTTTCTTATATTCTATTCCGCCTATTGGACTTAAAATATTAAGTAATGTTTTATTTTCTATTATTCCATCAATTTCTTTTTTCTTCAAATAAACTATCCCTCCTTATTTGCAACAAAAAAAGACTATCATTTACTGATAATCTTTTAATATAGCCTAACTATTAAATTTGTTTTTTTTAATTGTGTGTGTTATAATTGTTATGTTCAATGAAATATGTGACCCCCTTATAGTACTATCATTACTGGGTTGCACCATTTCATTGAACCATATTAATCGTATGTAAGAGATATGTGATAGGTATCTCTTTTATTCTATAACTTGTAATTTATCAAGATGATTATAGCATACTATAATCTATCTTTTACATTATTATAATATCAATATTTTCTACTTATTATATTCCAAATGAACCAATTATTGGATCCTCAAATAATGCAATATGAAGTGGAAAAAATGTAAAAATTAAAAAGCACGAACATAATACTAATAAAATAATAATAGGTATTACATTACTACAAGAAGATGTTGATTGCATTTTTTGATATGCCACATATTGCCCTAACCCTACTGCTATAAAAAAACTACCAATATCCACAATAGCAAAGTTTGTTCCTATTATTCCAACATATGTATAGAAAAATATTACTACAAAAGACATAGCTAATATAATTCCTAACACTTTAGCACATAAATAATTAGGTATAACTTTCCCTTTATAAGAAAAACCTATAATAGTACTTATTAGCATTGGGAAAAATAATAATTTCAAATGTTCCCATGTACTTTCATTTACAGCACTAAATGTCCCTACTAATGGATTATTATTAGACCACCCAAATGTAAAATGTAAAAGTGTTCCTACTATCATTATAAAAATAGTACTTATAATTTCAAATTTTAAAATAGAACTTTTTTTAGGCATATATAACTCCCCCTTATATGTATA
>USQA01000048.1 GCA_900556695.1 uncultured Clostridium sp. | reverse complement strand
AAATTTTATACACAACAATTCCTAATACAATTATAATGAAAATTGTAACAATAGCAAAAAAAGTTTTAAAAGTTTTACTTCCATTTATTTTTATATTATAGATAAACATATAAATTCCTCATTTCTATATGAATTTAGTAAATTATATGTTGAATAAGATATCAATATGCTATATATAAAACTAAAACGTGGCTTGAAATTATTTCCATTTTGTTGTATAATGATAATATGTTAAAATTAACTTTTGCATACTAACTTTTTGTGTTTTTAAGGAGGCTTTATAATGAGACGACAAAACGAAGAAAAACAACAACTAAAAGAAAAAGTAAAAAAAATACGGAAAAAGAGAAAGGAATTACTTTCAGAATTAAATCCAATTTTACATCTGTCTTTAAACTATGAGGAGTATAGATGTTTTGAATATCTGAAATCTTTTTCTATAACTTTAAAAAAATCTGAGGTATATATTCAAGTGCCTATTGAAGAAAATTTGGTTATAGAAATTACTCCAACAAAGATTGAAGACAAAAATTTCTTTACGAAAAATTTAGATTGCTTTATGAAAAAAATGGGAATGTACCAAACTGAAATTTCGCCTTTGCACAAGGAGATTGAAGAGTTTCTTAAAGTGATTGAAGACTTTGAAGTTTATATACTTGAACATTTGTAAACGTTGTTTTAACAAAAAGTAAAAAAGGGAGCTATATAAGCTTCCTTTTTATTATATAAAATTGTTCTTAAAATATTTTTCCAAATTACTTGATAAAAATTTTTTTTAATGATATAGTAAAAAAGTGTAAAATTATATAAACTTAGGAGGACGATTCCAATATGAAACTATTTAAGTCATATAGTGAAAAAGAAGTAAAAAGAGTAAGACCGATAATAAATAAAATTAACGGTTTAGAAGAAGAAATTTCAAAATTAAGTGATAGTGAGTTAAGAGCCAAAACGGAGTATTTTAAAGAACAATTAAAAGAAGGAAAAACATTAGATGATATTCTTCCAGAAGCATTCGCAGTTGTTAGAGAAGCATCTAAAAGAGTCTTAGGAATGAGACATTTTGATGTTCAATTAATTGGTGGTATCATATTACACCAAGGTAGAATTGCTGAAATGAAAACAGGTGAAGGTAAAACATTAGTTGCAACATTACCAGTATATTTAAATGCTTTAGAAGGAAAAGGAGTTCACGTTATTACAGTTAATGATTACTTAGCAAAAAGAGATAGTGAATGGATGGGAAAATTATATAAATTCTTAGGTCTTTCAGTAGGACTTGTTATAGCTGGAATGGAGCCAAAAGAAAAACAAGAAGCATACAATGCTGATGTAACTTATGGAACAAATAATGAATTCGGATTTGACTACTTAAGAGATAACATGGTTATTTATGAAGATCAGTTGGTTCAAAGAGGATTACATTATGCAATAGTTGACGAAATAGATAGTATTTTAATAGATGAAGCAAGAACTCCGTTAATTATATCTGGTAGAGCAAATGAATCTTCAGATTTATATAAAAAAGCTGATAATTTTGTAAAAAAATTATCTCCAAAAGTAATAGTTGAAGAAGATGTTAAAGATTTTGATCAAGCAGAAGATAACGAAAAATACGATTATATTGTTGATTTAAAAGCTAAATCAGCTTCATTAACACAAAAAGGTATAAAAAAGGCAGAAGATGCATTTGGACTTGAAAACTTTAACGACTTGGAAAACTCTACATTAGTACACCATGTAAATCAAGCATTACGTGCGCATGGAATTATGAAAAAAGATATTGATTACATTGTAAAAGATGGAGAAGTTTTAATTGTTGATGAATTTACAGGACGTATAATGTATGGAAGAAGATACAACAATGGATTGCATCAAGCAATTGAAGCTAAAGAACATGTAAAAATTGCAGATGAATCTAAAACATTAGCAACAATAACATTCCAAAACTTCTTTAGAATGTACGATAAATTATCAGGTATGACAGGTACTGCTATGACAGAAGAAGCAGAATTTGAAGAGATTTACAATTTAGACGTTGTAGAAATACCAACAAACAAACCAATGATTCGTGATGATCAAAATGATGTTATATACAAAAATGAAAATGCTAAATATAGAGCAATAGTAGAAAGCGTAAAAGAAAGTCATGATAAAGGACAACCAGTATTAATTGGTACAGTTTCAATTGAAAAATCTGAAAAATTAAGCAAATTATTGAAACAAGAAGGAATCAATCATGAAGTATTAAATGCTAAATATCATGAAAAAGAAGCTGAAATTGTAGCACAAGCTGGTAAATATAATGCTGTAACAATAGCAACAAACATGGCTGGTCGTGGTACTGATATTATGCTTGGTGGAAATAGTGAATTTTTAGCAAAAGAAGAAATGAGAAGAAAGAAAGTTTCACCAGAATTAATAGAAGAAGCAACTACTTATTATGAAACAGATGATAAAGAAATATTAAAAGCAAGAGAACAATTTAATGAATTAGTTAAAAAATATGATGATGAAATAAAAGAAGAAAAAGAAAAAGTCATTGATGCTGGTGGTTTAAAAATTATTGGTACAGAAAGACATGAATCAAGAAGAATTGACAACCAATTAAGAGGACGTTCTGGTCGTCAAGGAGATATAGGTGAATCTAAATTCTTTATTGGCTTAGATGATGACTTAATGAAAATATTTGGTGGAGATGCAATTACTAAAGTGTATAATACATTAGGTGCAGATGAAAATATGCCAATTGATTCTAGAATAATCTCAAGAGCAGTAGAAAATGCTCAAAAGAAAGTAGAAGGAAGAAACTTTAGTATACGTAAAAATGTATTAAAATATGATGATGTAATGAATGCACAAAGAGAAATAATATACAAACAAAGACGTCAAGTTCTAGATGGAGAAAACATACATGACAGTATAGTTAACATGATAGAAGCAGTAGCAGATAGCATTGTTGGAATGTTTATTGAAGGTGAAGAACAACAATTAAATGTAGAATCTTTAAATACTGAAATAATAAATATATTTGGAATTGATATGTTAGATTACATTAAGGAAAATAAAAATGATATATCAAAAATTTCAGAAGAATTAAAGAAAAAAGCTATGGAAATCTATGCACAAAAAGAAGAAGAAATAGGTTCAGACCAAATGAGAGAACTTGAAAGAGTTGTAATGCTTAAAGTTGTTGATGAAAAATGGATGAATCATATCGACAGTATGGATGAACTAAAAAATGGTATAGGCCTTCGTGCATATGGACAAAAAGATCCTGTGGTTCAATATAGATTAGAAGGATTTGATATGTTTGACGAAATGATTAGCGATATCAAAGTAGATGTAACAAAAATATTAATGCACATTAGACAACAAGGAGAAGCAAAAAGACAAGAAACTGTAAAAATTACAGGAGCAGCGTTAGAAGCTATTCATAGTGTTGATGGAGGTTCAAAAATAGGTACAGATGTTGATAGAACAGTAAGAAATGAAGGACCAAAAGTTGGCAGAAATGATCCTTGCCCATGTGGAAGTGGTAAAAAATATAAAAATTGTTGTGGTAAAAACTAATGTTAACAATAGAATAAAAAAATGCTATTATTCACATAATAGCATTTTTTTATAATAGTATCAAAAGTAATAAAGAATCCACAGTATATTTATACTGTGGATAAAAATCACTCAAGAAAATCAATGTTGGTAAAATTTACCGGTGTAGAACTAAGGCAATATACAATTTTTCCTTCTTCTGTAAGCATACAATATACGCTGAAACCATCAGAATTCTCACCATATTGAATTTCAGATGAAATAAAGTGTAATTCAGATGATTTACCTATTGCATCTGATTTCTTACATTCAGGACTTGAATAAAAGGTGTTTTTGTTTTTATCTACATATATTGAACCATCAATATTAAAAATTGTAGATAAAAAACTACTGTAGTCACCTTTTAATGTAAGTGCCTTTGGATTTTCGTCACTTTTTTCAATATCTTTAGAAGATAGTATACTAGAAATACAAATGTTCGAAAACATTCCTAAAGATATTGAAAATACCAATAATGATACAAAAATTTTGTCTTTCATGTAAATTCCTCCTTGAGATAATTTTTGAAAATATTTGGTAAACAATAAAATTCTAACATATTTAAAATATTATGTCAAACAACTAAAGGTTTTTTTAGAAAAGAAAGTTAAATTTATTGAAAAAAAAATTACTATATGATAATATTTAACTATAAAATGGAAAATTGTAGGGAAGATAATGAATTGATAACATTTATAAATGTAAAGTAAATTAATTTATACAATAAAATCTTGTTAATTGGAGTGTGAGAAAATAATGGAATTAGAAGAAAATATAAAATTACTTAATTCTATGAATGATAAAATAAAAGATTTGGGTGAGTCACTTTGACATAAATACATTAGAAAAGGAGTTAAAAGAACTAGAAAATCAAACAGCTAATCCAGATTTTTGGAATGGTAACCAAAATACTAATAGTGTATTAGCAAAAATAAAGAGTTTAAAAAATAAATGTTCAACATATACAAATTTGAATAATGAAATTGATAATTTAATAGAATTACTTCAATTATTACAATTAGAATATGATGAAGAAATGGAAAAGGAATTATTAAAAGATATAAATAAATTAGAAAAAGAACTAGAAAAATTTGAGTTATCAACACTTTTATCTGGAAAATATGATACAAACAATGCAATAATTACAATACACCCAGGAGCAGGTGGAACAGAATCTCAAGATTGGGCTGAAATGCTTTATAGAATGTACACTAGATGGGCTAATAAAAATAATTACGAGGTAAAAGAATTAGACTATTTAGATGGGGAAGAGGCAGGATTAAAAAGTGTTACATTTGAAATTATTGGAGAAAATGCATATGGATATATGAAATGTGAAAAAGGCGTACATAGATTAGTTAGAATTTCACCTTTTGATTCAGGAGGAAGAAGACACACATCTTTTGCATCTGTTGAAGTTTTACCAGAGATAACAGATGATATTGAAATAACAATAAATCCAGATGATTTAAGAATAGATACTTATAGGGCTTCAGGAGCAGGTGGACAACATATTAATAAAACATCATCAGCAGTAAGAATAACACATATTCCAACAAATACAGTTGCTGCTTGTCAATCTGAACGTTCTCAGATACAAAATAGAGAAACAGCAATGAGAATGTTGAAATCAAAATTACTAGACATGAAAGAAAAAGAACAAAAAGAAAAAATAGAAGATTTAAAAGGAGAACAAAAAGATATTGCATGGGGAAGTCAAATACGTTCTTATGTATTTTGCCCATATACTATGGTAAAAGATCATAGAACTAATTACGAAGTAGGCAATGTAGAAGCTGTTATGAATGGAGAAATTGATGGCTTTATGGAGAACTATTTAAAATCAAAAATATAGAAAAATCTAACATAATAAATAGAATAAGAATATAATATATAGAGCAGATTTATATTAAAACTGCTCTATATATTATTTTAAAGAGGTGGTCCAAATGGACACGATAGTAATGAAATTTGGAGGTAGTTCTGTTGCTGATAATGATAAATTAAAACTTGTTGCTAAAAAAATTATTGATTTATATAATAAAGAAAACAATATTGTTGTTGTTTTATCTGCCCAAGGAAAAACAACAGATAAATTAATAAAAGAAGCAAATGAATTATCTTGTGATATTGAAAATATAGAATTAGATATGCTATTGAGTGCTGGAGAACAAATATCAACAGCAAAACTAAGCATATTACTTAATAATATGGGATATAATGCTATTTCTTTAACAGGATGGCAAGCAGGAATTTATACAGATAATACAAATCAAAATGCATTAATAAAAAATATAGATACCACTAGAATAGAAAAAGAGTTACAAAAGAGAAAAATTGTTATAGTAGCAGGTTTTCAAGGTGTAAACAAAAACATAGACATAACAACATTAGGAAGAGGAGGATCTGATACAACAGCAGTTGCTATTGCAGCAGCTTTAAAAGCAAAGAATTGTTATATATTTTCTGATGTAGATGGAGTATATACAACAGATCCAAATAAAATAGCAAGTGCAAAAAAATTATCAGCATTATCATATGATGAAATGCTAGAAATATCAAGTGAAGGAGCAAAAGTACTTCATAATAGATGCGTAGAAATAGGAGAAAAATTTAAAATTCCCATTATTACAAAATCAACATTTAATAATAAACCAGGGACTGTAATATCAGATATAATAGAAGAAAATACTATAAAAAGTGTTGTAAAAAAAGATATTAGCAGAATATCTATTGTAGGAAATGGTATTATAAGAAATTTTGATTTAATAAAAAAAGTGTTAACTATTATTGAAAAGGAAAAACTTGAAATTCTTGAATTTAATGTCTCAGAATCTAAAATTTCTATAAATTTCAAAGATACTATAAATGACTATATTTTAGAAAAAATTCATAAAAATATTTGAAAAAATAAGAGATTTTACCATAATATAATAAAGAAGACATCTTAAATAAAGATGCCTTCTTATTTTTGCAAAATAGCAGTTAACGTTTCTTATAAAATTTTTGCAGCCAATCTTGCAAGTTCACTTCTGACTGATTCATTGTCTTGAAGAGAAATTTGCCAGGCCAAAGGGACGTCTTTCATTTTTTCTGAAAGATATACTAATCCATTGTAATTTTCATTTAACTGTGGATTGTCAATCTGAGTAGGATCTCCGAGAAATACAAATTTACTTTCCTTACCTGCTCTAGACACGATACTTTTAATATCATCAGGAGCAATGTTTTGTGTTTCATCAATGATAAAGAATGTATCGGTAATTGTTTTTCCACGTAAAAATCCTATTGGTTGTACCTGAATCTTACCATCATTGAAATATGATTCAACGTTTTTGGTAGACACACCTTTTTTGTTTGAATTAGATTTTTCAAGCAAAATTCTAAGGTTATCTTTAATACCACCTAAATGGGGATTGAATTTATCTCCGATGTCACCTGGTAAAAATCCAATTCGTTCTTGTCCTACCGTTTCAGTAGGTGTAGAAACCATTATTTGCGAATAAGTTTTTTTACTAGGACCATATGTCTGTTCCATAGCAGCGGCTAAAGATACATATGTTTTTCCAGTGCCAGCGCCGCCTTTAGCAATAACAATAGGCGCAATTTTTGATGGCTGTATTAAAGCTTCTAATAACATCAATTGTCCCGCATTTTGAGTTGATATTCCAAAAGGGTGGTAGTCAGAAAAACTCAATTTTACAATTTGTTTTCCATCATACCTACCAATAGCGGATAATTGCTGATTGGTAGGACATGTGATTTCCAAAAAAAGATTTGGCAACCATTCAATAGATGAATAATTGTAGATTCCTTTTATAGGAAGTGCACCGTAGGTATAAAAATCATTAATCTTACTTTCCGATGCTTGACATGATATTCTACCTTTATATTGTTCAGAAATGGAAGGAAAAATATCATCTCTGAAGTCCTGCGCGTTAATGCCGATAGAATTTGCTTTTATTCTTAATGCTGCGTTTTTAGTTACAAGGATTACATTACATTTTTCGGTTTGTTTAATTCCTTTTGCAATTTGTAAACATTTCCGATCGATAGGTGACAAATTTGCTAATGGAATGTTAATATCTTCAAAACCGGACACTAAACGTAAGGTAGAACCATTACGTTGCTTTACACCTTCCTTTGACTTCAGACTGTTAATGTTCCAACTGGCCAAATAAGTCAATATCGCCTGTGCGTTTTTTGCTTTTTGGTTGTACTCATGAGTTAAATTTTCTAACTCATCCAGTATTGGCATTGGAATATCAATTTGGTTATCACTGTCGAAACTCAGCAATGTTTTAATGCCTTCCTTTGCTACTAATGAGTTGGTCCGTAGTACAAAATGTTTTTTTGCCATAATTAGCCCTCCTTAAAATGCTGAAATATTGCTACTTTGCTAAAGAAAATATCCATATAACTTCTATGAACATTCAACTCTTTATGTTTACTATTATACAATATTTCCAGTAAGATTTCAAGGTATAAAAAATATTTTAGTTCTAAATAAGACAATCTTTGAATATATATAATTTAGCAATTAAAATAAAAAAGGGGAGAGAGCTATGACAATTGAAGAAAGAAAAAGTATAACAACAGGAGTTATACAAAATTTAATACTTGAAAACAGAGGAAAATTAAGCATATCTGGAGTATTAGATGTTCTTAGTTTTGATGATCAAGTAGTTATAGTTGAAACAGAGTTGGGACTTTTAACAGTAAAAGGAGAAAATATTAGGATAAACAAATTAAGTATAGATACATCTGAAGTAATAGTAGAAGGAGATATAGCTTCCTTAACATATAGTGACAAAAATACAGAGAAAACCAAAGGAAGTATAATGAGTAAAATATTTAAGTAAGCAATTTTAGGGAGGTCAAATAAAATGGTTACAAATCAAGTTTTTTTATCATTTATTTTTATTGTAAATGGCATAGTAATAGGATTATTATTTGATTTCTTTAGAATTTTAAGAAAAACTTTTAAAACTAAAGATATAGTTACATATATTCAAGATATATTATTTTGGATTTTGACAGGGATTATATTATTATACTCTATATTTACATTTAATAATGGAGAAATTCG